>JAQXVL010000024.1 GCA_029224905.1 Bacteroidales bacterium | reverse complement strand
TAGCGGTCGCGCCGCATTGAAGAATCGTCTGAACGTGCTCGGCGTGAAGTTTACGCCCGAGCAACTCGACAAAGTCTATGCCGACTTCCTCAAACTTGCCGACAAGAAGAAAGACATCAACGACGACGACATCCTGCTACTCGCCGGCGCCGACCGCACGGCAAGCCACAGAGTGCGCTTGGAATACTTGCAGGTAACGAGCGGCGTAGGCATTCGTTCGGTGGCAAGCATCGGGCTGAACATCAGCGGCGAAAAATTTGAGGCGGCAGCATCGGGCAACGGACCTGTCGACGCGGCTATCAACGCGCTCAAGCGCATCATCGAGAGGAAAATGACCATCAAAGAATTCACCATCCAAGCCATCAGCAAAGGCAGCGACGACGTGGGCAAGGTGCATATGCAAGTCGAATACAACGGACACATCTACTACGGTTTCGGCGCCAACACCGACATCGTTGCCGCTTCGGTGGAGGCTTATATCGATTGTATCAACAAATTCAAACTATAAAATCATACGATAATGAATACACTTTTCGACAAAATATGGGACAGCCACGTTGTGCAAATCGTCGACGACGGACCGACACAACTCTACATCGACCGCCTCTACTGCCACGAAGTAACCAGTCCGCAAGCGTTTGCCGGACTACGCGCTCGCGGCATCAAATGTCTGCGTCCCGACAAAATCTACTGTATGCCCGACCACAATACGCCGACGCACGACCAAGACAAACCGATTGCCGACCCCGTGTCGCGTACGCAAGTGGAAACGCTGGCTAAAAACGCCGCCGATTTCGGCTTGAACCACTTCGGCATGATGTCGCCCGAAAACGGCATCATCCACGTGGTTGGCCCCGAACGCGGCTTGACACTGCCGGGCATGACAATCGTCTGCGGCGACTCGCACACGTCGACCCACGGCGCTCTCGGGTGCGTGGCTTTCGGAATCGGAACCTCCGAAGTCGAAATGGTGATGGCTTCGCAATGCATCTTGCAAAGCAAACCCAAAACGATGCGCATCACCGTCGACGGCGCACTCGGCAAAGGCGTTACCGCAAAAGACATGGCGCTCTACATCATGTCGAAAATCACCACGAGCGGCGCTACCGGCTACTTTATTGAATACGCCGGCGAAGCTGTTCGCGCACTTTCGATGGAAGGTCGCCTGACGCTCTGCAACCTCTCAATCGAGATGGGCGCTCGCGGCGGTATGATTGCCCCAGACCAAACCACATTCGACTACATCCGCGGACGTCAACACGCCCCGAAAGGCGAAGATTGGGACAAGGCGGTGGCTTACTGGAAGACACTCAAGAGCGACGCGGATGCCGTGTTCGACAAAGAAGTGAAATTCGACGCCGCCGACATCCAACCGATGATTACCTACGGCACGAACCCCGGTATGGGAACCGCTATCACGGGCACTATCCCGACTACCGATGGTATGGACGACGCCGAACTCACCTCGTTCGAAAAGTCGATGAAATATATGGGCTTTAACCCCGGCGACGCTCTCGAAGGCAAGCACGTCGACTACGTGTTCCTCGGCGCCTGTACAAACGGTCGCATCGAAGACTTCCGAGCATTCGCCTCGCTCGTCAAAGGTCATCATAAAGCCCCGGGCATCACGGCATGGCTCGTGCCCGGCTCGTGGATGGTCGACCAACAAATCCGCGAAGAAAGTATCGACAAAATCCTCGCCGAAGCAGGCTTCGAGGTACGCCAACCGGGCTGCAGCGCTTGCTTGGCTATGAACGACGACAAAGTGCCCGCCGGATGCTATGCCGTATCGACTTCGAACCGCAACTTCGAAGGCCGCCAAGGTCCGCAATCGCGCACCCTCCTGGCAAGCCCGTTGACCGCCGCTGCCGCTGCTATTACAGGTGTCGTTACCGACCCGCGTAAATTCATCGATTAAAAGCAATCCCTCAACAAACTATCGAAAGATATGAAACAGAAATTCAACATCATAGAGAGCACCTGTGTGCCATTGCCCTTGGAAAACGTCGACACCGACCAAATCATCCCCGCGCGATTCCTTAAAGCAACAACTCGCGAAGGCTTTGGCGAAAACCTTTTCCGCGATTGGCGCTACGACAAGCAAGGCAATAAAATCGATTCGTTCGTGCTCAACGACCCCACCTACGGAGGTCAGATTCTCGTGGCTGGCAAAAACTTCGGCTCGGGTTCGAGCCGCGAACACGCCGCGTGGGCTATCGCCGACTACGGTTTCCGCGTGGTTGTGTCGAGTTTCTTCGCCGACATCCACAAGAATAACGAACTCAACAACTTCGTTCTTCCTGTTGTCGTCAGCGAGCAATTCCTCAAAGAACTTTTCGACTCGATTTATGCCGACCCGAAAACCGTTGTCGTTGTCGACCTCCCGGCACAAACTATCACCAACCGCGCCACAGGCAAGTCGGAAACTTTTGAAATCAACGGCTATAAAAAACATTGCCTGATGAACGGACTCGACGACATCGACTTCCTTTTGGCAAACAAAGACAAAATCGAGGCATACGAGAGCAAATAGCACACCGCAATGAGGCATTCTCTGATTGAAATAATGGACACAACTCTCCGCGACGGAGAACAAACCACCGGAGTAAGTTTCACTCGCAGCGAAAAGCTCAGCATCTTCAAGCTCCTCGTCGAAGAGCTCCACGTGCCGCGCGTCGAAGTGACCTCGGCACGCGTCTCGGCAGGCGAATTCGAGACCGTTCGTCGCATCTGCGACTGGGCGTCGCGCAACGGACACATCGACAAAGTGGAAGTGCTCGGCTTTATCGACGGCGGCGCCTCTAACGAATGGGTTGCCGCTACCGGCGCTCGCTGCGTCAACGTGCTCTGCAAAGGTAGCGAACGCCACTGCCGCGGACAACTCAAAAAAACGCCCAAAGAGCACGTCATCGACACCATCGCAAACATCCGCGATGCCCGTGCTCGCGGTCTGCGCGTAAACCTTTACCTCGAAGATTGGTCGAACGGAATGAAGGACTCGCCCGACTATGTGATGTACTTCATGGACCGAATTCGCAACGAAGAAATCGAGCGTTTTATGCTCCCCGACACGCTCGGAATTCTCGACCCGTACGACACATTCGACTTCGTTAAACGTATGGTGAAGTCTTACCCCGAACTGCGTTTCGACTTCCATGCGCACAACGACTACGACCTGGCGATTTCAAACCTGTTCGCAGCACTCAAAGTGGGCGCTTCGGGCGTGCACTGCACCGTCAACGGGCTGGGAGAACGTGCCGGAAATGCTTCGCTCTCGAGCGCAATTGCCGTCATCCACGACATGCTGCACCTCAAAACCGGTATCGACGAGTCGAAAATCAACCGCGTCAGCAGCATCATCGAGTCGTACTCGGGCGTTGCCATCCCGCCGAATAAGCCAATCATCGGCGAATACGTATTTACGCAATGCGCAGGCGTACACGCCGACGGCGACAGCAAAGACAACCTCTACTCGTCTGACCTCGCCCCCGAACGATTCGGCAGAACGCGCGAATACGCCCTCGGAAAACTTTCCGGAAAGGCTAACATTCGCAAAAATCTCGAGGCTCTCGGTCTCGACCTGAGCGAAGAAAACATTCGCAAGGTGACGCAACGCATCACCGAACTCGGCGACAAAAAAGAAATCGTCACCCAAGAAGACCTCCCGTTCATCGTTGCCGACGTGGTCAAACACGGCAAAAGCGAAGACAAAATCAAGCTCATCAACTACCAACTGTCGCTCACTCGCGGCTTGCGACCCACGGCAATTGTCAAGGTGGAAATCAACGGCAAAGAATATATGGAAAGTTCGGTCGGCGACGGTCAGTATGACGCTTTCATGAAAGCCCTGCGCAAAATCTACAAAGGGCAACGACGCAAAGACTTTCCCGTTCTTACCGACTACACCGTCAACATCCCGCGCGGCGGTAAGACCGATGCTCTCGTGCAAACGACTATCCATTGGCAGTATCACGACCACATGCTCAAGACCATCGGTCTCGACCCCGACCAAACGGAATCGGCTATCAAAGCCACTCTGAAAATGCTGAACATCATCGAAGAATATAACTAAAAACATCAACCAATATGAATCTGAAAATAGCAGTTCTTCCCGGCGACGGTATCGGACCCGAGATTATGAACGTAGCAGTCGACGTCGTAAAAGCCGTCTGCAAGAAATTTGACCACCAACTCGAGTACGAAACAGCCCTCGTCGGCGCTTGCGCAATCGACGCCACAGGCTCGCCCTATCCCGAAGAAACTCACAAGTTGTGTATGGAGTCAGACGCCGTGCTCTTCGGCGCCATCGGCTCACCAAAGTACGACAACGACCCGTCGGCGAAAGTACGCCCCGAACAAGGTCTGCTCGCAATGCGCAAGCAACTCGGTCTGTTTGCCAACATTCGCCCCGTAACCACTTTCGCGAACCTCATCCACAAGTCGCCGCTGCGTGCCGACTTGGTCGATGGTGCCGACTTTATGTGCATCCGCGAACTCACCGGCGGTCTCTACTTCGGACGTCCTCAAGGTCGCAGCGAAGACGGCAACACCGCCTACGATACCTGCGTCTACAGCCGTTACGAGATTGAACGCATCGTGCGCTTGGCTTACGACTACGCTCGTCGCCGCCGCAAAAAAGTATCGGTGGTCGACAAGGCGAACATCCTCGCAACGTCGCGTCTGTGGCGCGAAGTGGCTAAAGAAATCGCCGCCGACTATCCCGACGTTACCACCGAATTCCTATACGTCGACAACGCCGCAATGCGCATGATTCAATGGCCGAAAGACTTCGACGTGCTCGTTACCGAAAATATGTTCGGCGACATCCTCACCGACGAAGGCTCGGTAATCACCGGCTCGCTCGGCATGCTTCCGTCGGCATCGGTAGGCGTCCACACCTCGGTGTTTGAGCCCATCCACGGCTCATATCCTCAAGCCGCAGGCAAAGACATCGCCAACCCGCTCGCTACCGTCCTATCGGCTGCTATGATGCTCGAATACTCATTCGATCTTAAAGCCGAAGCCGAACTCATCCGTAAGGCTGTCAACGCTTCGATGGAGGCGGAAGTCGTTACCGAAGACATCGCCAACAAGGGTGCCAAAGCCTTCCACACTTCGGAAGTCGGTAAATGGCTCGTCGACTACATCGAAAAAGCATAAGCTCATATTCATAAACCGACGGCGCGCACCACATTCAAACCGATGCGCGCCGTCTTTAATCCGAACCGAAGAAATATGAGTATAAACGAAAGTCCTGAATTTTGGCGACACATCTTTGCAGGTATGCAGATAGAAGAGCTGCCATCGTGGACGCTTTTGTGGCACTTGTACGCGCAGTCGGACAATTCGCTAACTGCAGCCCAAATCGCACACCGTATGCACATCCCCGAAGACGGCGTTGTGAGACTAATGAACATAATGGGCGTCTATGTCGCACAACAAACCGGATGGTTTCCAATACCCGAGCAAGACGATGGGTGGAAAATATTTTTCACTCGGAGTCAAAACCCGACAGGCGAATTCGTATACTCAATAAAAGAACACTTCTTGCCAATTCTTGCTAACTTTCGGAAATAGACTATAAACCCAACACAAATCGTTATTGACAACCAAACGGTTGTAAATGTGATACAATGTAAAAATGCGGTAATAAATTTGCCGTAGACTTGAGCGAGTATCATGTTCTTCGGGAAGCAGTTGCCACTCAACCCACAACACCGACCTCCACGTCCTCCAACAAAAAGTGGTGGAAATTTTGGGAATAATCAACTGATATAACAGAACAAAATTTCGGCAATATCCAAAAATATTGCCGAAATTTTGCGTTTTATCGTCTTACGACTATTGACTTTTTACTATCTCCTATCCCCTATTTACTATTTCCTGTTTCTTCAAGAATCAGCGTTGCGCGGGGGGCGAAGGTCATCTTTTCGCCAATGGTCACTTCGCTATCGGTCATCACGTCGCGGAATTTATCGCCGGCGCGGAATATTTCGGCATAGCGCGACATGTCGATGTCTGCCAATTCGCCATCGGTGCCGTTGAGAATCACCACAACGCGGCGGTTTTCCGCCTTGCGTTCGTAGACGTAAAGTCGGTTCATCGGCAAGAAATGCTTGGTAGTGCCGTCGGAAATCGCCTTATTGCCCTGACGCCAATTGAGCAGTCGGCTCAGATAGTCGAACGCCTCGTTTTGCAGCGGCGTACGACCTTCGGCGGTAAACGCATCGATGCTGTCGCCTGCCCAACCACCCGGCATGTCGAGGCGCACATAGCCGTCGCTCTTATCCTTCTTACCGCTCATAAGTATCTCCGTGCCGTAGTAAATCTGCGGAATGCCGCGCGCCGTAAGCAAGAATGCCTGTGCTTGTTTCCATCGGTTCAAGTCGGTCGGCTCGGCGGCGAGAAAGCGGTCGGTGTCGTGATTGTCGTAGAACGTAAGTACGTTCTTAGGATTGGGATATACCATATCGAGAGCAAGGTGATTGTAGAGGTTATTCAAGCCTTCCGCCCAGGGCAGCGTTTCGTCGTTGAATGTCTTTTGCGCCGCCAACATCAGCGGGAAGTCCATAACCACCGGCAACTCGGTGTCGATGGGATTCAATTTATTACCTTTCTGCATAAAAGCGATGCCGGCAGGGTCTTCCAACCAACTCTCGCCGACGATGTTGAAGTTGGGATATTCGTTGCGCACAGCCACGTTCCAGCGAGCCATCGCCTGCATGTCGGCGTAGGGATAAGTGTCCATGCGTATGCCGTTAATCTTGGCATATTCCACCCACCATATTGAATTCTGAATGAGGTAGGTCATCAGATGCGGATTCTTTTGATTAAGGTCGGGCATCCCCAAAACGAACCAGCCGTTTACGGTGCGGTCGATGTCGTAATCGCTCACGTACGGGTCGTAGTTGGTGTTGAGTCGGAAGTTTGTATCCTTATAGCCGTCGGGCAAAGTAAACGTGCCGCCCGTAGCGTCAACCTTCTGATTGTTAAGACTTGCCACGTCGATTGGCGAGTTGAACCAATCTGCGGTCGGCGCATCTTCCAACCACGGATGGGCAATGCCGCAGTGGTTGAAAATCATGTCCATCACCACCTTTATGCCGAGTTTGTGACATTCGGCGATGAGTTCGCGATACTCCTCGTTGGTGCCGAAACGCGGGTCAACGCGATAGTAGTCGGTCGTAGCATAACCGTGATACGAGCCGCCGGGCATATCGTTTTCGAGCACCGGAGTAAGCCAAATAGCCGTCACTCCGAGTTGCTTGAGATAGCCCAATCGACTGCGGATGCCTGCCAGGTCGCCGCCGTGGCGCGAATTGGGCTTGGTGCGGTCGACGGCTACATCGTAGTGAAGCGTCGGGTTGCTGTTGTTGGTCTCGTCGCCGTCGGCAAAGCGGTCAGGCATTATCAAGTAAAGCGCATCCTCCGAATTGAAGCCTTGATAGTCGGCTGCCGGCATGTCGCGCTTGAGAAGTTGGTATTTGTGCTTAAACTTTTTCTTGCCGTTGGCAAAATTTATCACCATCTCTCCTGGCTGTACGTCTTGCGACAAGGTGAGGTAGATGAA
>JAQXVL010000023.1 GCA_029224905.1 Bacteroidales bacterium | reverse complement strand
GACGATACGGCGGCGGTAGCGCGCCACGCGGTGAACCACAAAACAGAGACAGTCGCTAACGACATAAAGTGCGCCGAAAGGCAGATGCGCCAATCCGTGGAGGAGCGCATTCAGTGGAGAATAAACTATTTTTTCAACAATTTTATTCATGGTAATTTGCCAATTATTGTATCGTCAGAGCCTTTCGCCTTGACGAGTTGAACGGGGACGACGGTATTGAAAAGTAGCGGGTCGGCATCGACTTCCACACGCAAGTAGTTGTCGGTAAAGCCGTGCATAGTCGCACCGTGGAGCGTATGCTCAAACAGCACGGGTCGGGTTTCGCCGAGCGCGGAGTCGATAAAAGCCGAGAGTTTTCGGTCGCTGAGCGCCATCATGCGGCGAGTGCGCTCGTGACGCTCTTGAGGCGAAACGACGTAGTCGATGTTGAGCGCCTGAGTATTGGGACGCTCGGAGTAGGTAAACACGTGAAGTCGCGTGATGTCGAGTCCGGCGATGAATTCGTACGAATCTTCGAAGCGTTCCGGCGTTTCGCCGCGCATGCCGGTTATCAGGTCGACGCCGATAAACGCGTCGGGCATCACTTCGCGGATGCGCGCAATCTTGTCGGCAAACAGCGCGCGGTCGTAGTGCCGGCGCATCAGCCGCAGAACCTCGTCGTTGCCCGACTGCAACGGTATGTGGAAGTGGGGCATAAATCGCTTCGATTCTGCCACAAAGCGTATCGTATCGTCGCTCAGCAGGTCGGGCTCTATCGACGATATTCGGTAGCGCTCGATGCCGTCTACCTCGTCGAGGGCGCGCGCAAGGTCGTAGAATGTTCCTTCCGAAAATTTGCCGAAGTCGCCGATGTTCACGCCGGTTATCACGATTTCTTTGCCGCCTTCGGCTGCCACTTGCCGTGCCTGCTCGACCAAATCTTCGATGCGCCCGCTGCGACTCCGTCCGCGAGCTCGCGGAATCGTGCAGTAGCTGCAATAGTAGTCGCACCCGTCTTGCACTTTCAGGAAATACCGTGTGCGGTCGCCTCGCGAACACGACGGAATGAACCGCTTCATGTCTTTCAGCGGCGTCACTTTCGTCATCGGTCGGCGCTCGGTGTACCATTGCTCAACGAAGTCGACGATTTCGCCTTTCTGGTCGTTGCCCACTACGATGTCGACGCCTTCGATTTGCGCTACCTCCTCGCTACGCAACTGCGCATAGCAGCCCGTAACAACGATTACCGCCTCGGGATGCTCTTTCGCTATCTTGCGTATCTCCTGGCGGCACTTCTTGTTGGCGAGTTCGGTAACTGTGCACGTGTTGATGATGCATATGTCGGGCTGTTCGTCTGACGTTGCCGTGCGTACGCCTTTCTCTGCCAACAGTTTACCGATGGTCGACGTTTCGGCAAAGTTGAGTTTGCACCCAAGCGTTACAAACTTGGCTGTCAGATTCCCGAATATGGTGTTGTCTATCATACTGACTCTTTTCGGTTGTTCAGGTCAAAACTTGCCGGTGCCGTCGAAGCAGTGCGTACACAACTTGCATTTCGGCAACCCGATGGCTTTGACAAGTGTTTCTATGGAGTTGAATTTCAGCGATGTAAGCCCGAGTCGGCGGCGTATCTCTTCGACCATCCGTTCGTGTTGCTCAGTGCCTTCGGTGGCATATTTGTCGAGGTCTTTCGTCGCATCGCCTTCGAAGTCTTGGATGATGCGGCGCGTTATCAGTTCCATGTCGCTCTTCGACTCGGTAAAGCCGATAAACGGGCAGCCGTAGACCAACGGCGGACAGGCTATGCGCATATGCACCTCCCGCGCGCCGCACTCGAACAGCACGCGCACGTTGTCGCGCAACTGTGTGCCGCGTACTATCGAATCGTCGCAGAACAGCAGTCGTTTGCCCTCGAGCATCTCACGGTTGGGGATGAGTTTCATCTTCGCCACCAGGTCGCGCATCGACTGGTTTGCCGGCGTAAAACTTCGCGGCCACGTCGGCGTATATTTCGAAATGGCGCGGTGGTAGGGCACGCCTTTGCCTTCGGCATAGCCTAACGCCATCCCCACGCCGGAGTCGGGGATACCGCAGGCGCAGTCTACTTCGCTATCGTCTTTGCGTCCCATCGCAAGTCCGCAACGGAAGCGCGCCGCTTCGACGTTCACGCCCTCGTAACTCGACGTCGGAAAACCGTAGTAGACCCACAAAAACGAGCATATCTGCATCTCTTCGCCGGGCGCTTTGAGCCTCTCGACGCCCTCGGCGGTAAGTCGCACTATTTCGCCCGGTCCGAGGTCGCGCTCTACGGTGTAGCCGAGGTTGGGAAATGCCGTCGACTCGCTCGACACGGCGTAGGCGCCTTCGCGCTTGCCGATGACCACCGGCGTACGACCCAGGCGGTCGCGCGCCGCGATGATGCCCTCGGGCGTAAGCAGTAGCAACGAGCACGACCCTTTTATCGTGTCGTACACTCGGCTGATGCCGTCCACGTAGTCTTTTCCGGTGATTATCAACAGGGCTACAAGTTCCGTTTGATTGATTTTTCCGCCGCTCAACTCGGCAAAGTGCCTGCCCGAGCCCAATAGGTCGCGTTCGATTTCGTCGACGTTGGTTATCTTCCCGACGGTCACGATGGCAAATCGACCGAGATGTGAGTTGATGGTTATCGGTTGTGGGTCGGTATCGCTGATAATGCCGATGCCGGAATTGCCGCTGAATTTGCCCAATTCCGCCTCAAACTTCGTTCGGAAATACGTGCTTTCGAGATTGTGAATCGAGCGGATAATGCCGCGTTCGCTGTCGTAGGTTGCCATTCCGCCACGGCGCGTCCCCAAGTGGGAGTTATAATCCGTGCCGTAGAATAGGTCTGCTTTGCATTCGGTTTTCGAGATTGTTCCAAAAAATCCGCCCATAAAATGTCACAGTTTTTGTTGAATTCTGCCGCAAAATTACGAATTTTTGTCGTAAAAACCGTAATTTAGCAGTCAAAAAGCAAATGGACAATACAATAATTCTTTGGTAACAGGCTATGATTTAGCAGTCAAAAAGCAAATGGACAATACAACAATTCTCTGGCAACAGGCTCTGCAGGCTTGCGCGCGACCCGAAAAAGCCGCCGTTTTGCAGCGATTCTTCAAGACAGGACCCGGCGAATACGGCGAAGGCGACCGTTTTATCGGCGTCATGGTCCCCGACTCGCGCCGCGTTGCCAAATCGTTCGCCTCGGCGTCGCTCGACGTCTTCGCCGAAATGCTTGCCTCCGAGGTCCACGAACACCGTCTCTCGGCTCTCCTCGCACTCGTCGAACGCTATCGCCGCGCCGACATCGCCTCGCGTGCCGACATCTGCCGTTTCTACCTCGCCCACACCGACCGCATCAACAACTGGGACTTGGTCGACCTCTCCGCTCCCAAAATCGTCGGCGCCGAAGCGCTCAGCAACGACTCTATCGACACGCTCCTCCGCCTCGCCGCCTCGCCGCTTATGTGGGAGCAGCGCATCGCTGTGGTTTCGACGCTTACGCTCATTCGTGCCGACCGGCTCGCAGATGCCCTCGCCGTCGTCGTCCCGCTTTTCGACCACAAGCACGACTTGATGCGAAAAGCCAACGGCTGGATGCTTCGCGAAGTGGGAAAGCGCAACCGCGACGTCCTCATCGACCTGCTCGACCGCCACGCCGCATCGCTCCCGCGCACAACCCTCCGCTACGCCATCGAGCGTCTCGACCCGGACACCCGCAAACACTACATGTCGTTGAAACTTGTCAATAAAACTTGACATTTAGTCCAAAATATTGTATTTTTGCAATCTTAATGACAAATATATTATATAATGAGTACAATCAACCAAATTCAGGACGAAATAATCGATGAGTTCTGCGGCTTGTCCGATTGGATGGACAAGTACGCCCTTATCATCGACATGGGCAACAGTCTGCCGCCTATCGACGAGCAACTCAAAACGCCCGACAACATCATCGAAGGCTGCCAAAGCCGCGTCTGGGTCGCTGCCGACTACGTCGACGGCCGCATCAACTTCACCGCCGACAGCGACGCTATCATCGTCAAAGGAATAATCTCGATGCTCCTGCGAGTCCTCTCCGGGCAGACACCGTCCGACATCCTCGATGCTGAACTCTATTTCATCGACGAAATCGGGCTCCGAGAGCACCTTTCGCCTACCCGTAGCAACGGCCTGCTCGCTATGGTCAAGCAAATCAAAATGTATGCCTTGGCTTATAAAACTAAAGAAAACGAAGCATAATGAAACATATACACATCGATAAACAGATTAGTATCTACAGCATTTCGGCTGTGCTATTCGCAACAATCACCGTTGTCGTCTACCTGCTCATGCCGCTCTTTTCGTTGCCCGTTTGCGAAATCGAATGCGGCTACGATTGGGTTGTCTTTATGTGCCGAACAGGCGTTACGGCTAACATCATTTCGTTCCTACTTCCCGTCATCGGGCTAATCGGTGTGGTCTCTACGGTGTTTGTCGACAGCCGCGGCCCACACTTGCTCAGCGTCGCCTTCGCCATGCTGCCCGTGCTATTCTTCGTCTATATGATTGTGCTTGTCAAGGTCGACTTCTCCAACACCTTCGTCGGCGACGCACCGCCTTTCGACCCCATTGGCTCCGGCGCTTGGATTGCTTTGGCAACTTCCTGCTTTGCTTTCATTTCAACCATCTTGATTGCCTACAAAGAATGGCGTTGGCAGAAAGATCACGGTAGCAATACCGGTTTTTGATAATTATTTAAACATCTAAAAATAAACCTGTTATGATTGATTTTTGCAAAACCCTCTGGCAAGAGAATCAGACTTTGGCGATTCTGTATGCCATCCTAATCGTGGTTGTGCCTCTCTTGGTCTTCTATGTCGTCAAAGCCCTTAAAGAGCACCCCAAAGGGCTTATCCCTGCTGCACTTGCCAACATGGGCGAACGCTTCGGCTACTACATCATGAACGCCGTGCTGCTGCTCTTCCTCTGCTCAAAATTCGGAATCAGCGACGACGCTGCCGGTTGGATTTATGCCGTCTTCTATTTCTTGATTTACGTACTCAGTCTCCCCGGCGGTATCATTGCCGACCGTACTCAAAAATATAAGACCACCATTATCACCGGTCTGCTCGTTATGGCTCTGGGCTACGGGCTCCTCTCGATACCCGTTTTCGCCGAAACTACCGGAATGTCGTGGGTACTCGTCTTCACCTGCTTTGCTCTGCTGCTCATCGCCGCAGGTAACGGTCTCTTCAAAGGAAACCTCCAAGCAATCGTCGGTCAGATGTACGACGACTTCGAGGCACAGGCTGCCGCCAAAGGTCCCGAAGAACTCGCTCGCGCAAAGTCGAAACGCGACGCCGGATTCCAAATCTTCTACGTATTTATCAACATCGGCGGCGTTATCGCGCCTTTCGTTGCCCCGCTGCTCCGCTCGTTCTGGCTCAAAGCGCACAACTTTGCCTACAACGCCGACCTCCCGCGCCTCTGCCACAAAATGCTCGACGGCTCGACGATGTCGGAAGGCGACGTCGCCAACCTTAACGCTTTGGCTGCTAACGTCGGCCATACCGGCACTGTCGACGCTAACTTCTGCTCGCAGTACCTCGAAATTTTCAACACCGGCGTACACCTCTCTTTCATCGCCTCTGTCGTGGCTATGCTCATCTCTTTCTTCATCTTCGTGGCTGTGCTCAAACGCCTGCCCAATCCCGCTAAGAAAGAGAAAAAAGCAAACGTCTCGAAAGAAGAATCCGTCGAAAACGCTAAAGAAATCCGCCAACGCATCTACGCACTCTTCGCTGTGCTCGGCGTTGCTGTTTTCTTCTGGTTCTCTTTCCACCAAAACGGACAATCGCTGTCGGTGTTCGCTCGCGACTTTGTAACCACCGACACCATCGCCCCCGAAATCTGGCAATGCATCAACCCGTTCTTCGTAATCGTGCTCACACCGATTATCATGCTCATCTTCGGTGCTATGCGTAGCCGCGGCAAAGACTTCTCGACGCCTAAGAAAATCGCGCTCGGTATGTTTATAACAGCCCTGGCTTACGTTTTCCTTTGCATCATCGCCATCGTCAACAACTATCCCTCGGGCGAAGAATTTAAAGGCTTGACCGAAGCGGTTAAGATGTCGCTCAAGTCGGGACCGGAAGTGCTTATCATAACCTACTTCTTCCTGACCGTTGCCGAACTGTTCATCTCTCCGCTCGGATTGGCATTTGTATCGAAAGTGGCACCTAAACACCTCCAAGGCATCTGCCAAGGCTTGTGGCTCACCGCTACCGCCATCGGCAACCTCTTCATCGCTTTGGGCGTAACGATGCTCAACAGCCTCCCCTCACAGTGGATGACCTGGGCGGTTTTCGCCGCTTTCTGCCTCCTCTCTATGGGAGTCATGCTCAGTATGCTCAAATGGCTCGAAAGAGTTACTAAATAGACCAATCACAACCGAGCGCCTCACAAGCTCGCACGAAACATGCCCCACGTTAAGTGCCTCCGACACAGAACGTGGGGCTTTTCAACCTCGTCGAACATTCGGAGACGCGTCGGTCGTGGGTAACGCCGGGTTCAGTGCCTCTTATTTTTCAAAAACTGCGGAAATTCGCATTTTCGGCATTTCAAAAATTGCGGAAATTCGCATTTTCAGCATTCCAAAAACTGCGGAAATTCGCATTTTCGGTAAAATTATTTGCTTAATTCATTGATTATTAGTAGCTTTGTGCACAAACAAAATCACACGAAATTATGGGCACGATTTTTAAGCGAAAAATATACGATGAAATGCTCGTCTGGAAGTCAGAGTCGGCAGGAGAATCAGCATTGTTGATAGAAGGCCCTCGGCGTGTAGGTAAGTCAACAATTGTACGGACATTTGCGCAGAATGAGTATCGCAGCCACATAATCATAGACTTTGCAAAGGCTTCAACTGAAGAGAAGAGATTGTTCAACGACATTTCAGATTTGGATTACTTCTTCATCAGACTTAAACTATTGAAAGGAGTTACGTTATATGAGCGAGAATCGGTTATCATTTTTGACGAGGTACAGCAATACCCCATTGCGCGTCAGGCAATCAAATATCTCGTAGAAGATGGACGATACGACTACATTGAGACAGGGTCTCTTATCAGTATTCATAAGAACGTAGACAACATAGTTATTCCAAGCGAAGAAGAAGCAATTAGTATGTATCCAATGGACTATGAGGAGTTTCGTTGGGCTTTGGGAGATACAGAGACAATACCCCTGCTAAAGGAGATGCTTGGAAAGAAAAAATCATTGGGTGACGATGTAAACCGCAAGCTGCTACGTGACTATCGTCTCTATATGCTGGTAGGCGGTATGCCTCAGGCTGTGAGCAAATACATCGAGACAATGGACCTCATGAAAGTCGACAAGGTAAAAAGGAGCATTCTCCGTATCTACGAACAAGATTTTCACAAATTAGATAATACCGATAGGGCTAAAGCAATATTTAAGGCAATACCATCTGAACTTAATATGGATTCGACTCGCTACCGGATAAATACAGTGTTGGGCAAGGTTAGAAACGACGCTGTTCGTGGTATAGTTGAAATGATTGAAGACAGTAAGACTGTTAACATTGCCTATCACTCCAACGACCCCAATGTTGGCATGGAGTTAACCTCCGACAAATCATCATACAAAATGTATCTCTGCGACACGGGGCTATTTGTTACTCTTGCGTTTTGGGACAAGAAATACACAGACAATGTCATCTATCAGAAACTCTTGAATGACAAATTGGACGCAAACCTTGGCTATGTGTATGAAAATGCAGTAGCTCAGGCGCTGGTGTCTTCCGGCAACAAATTGTTCTACTATACATGGTTGGATGACAACAAGCACACCTACGAGATTGACTTCCTATTGTCTCGAGGGTCAAAGCTATGGCCACTTGAAGTGAAGTCTGCCGGCTACAGCACTCACAAATCGCTTGACTTGTTCTGTAAGAAGTTCTCTAGTAGAATCAATAATAGATACCTTGTTTATACTAAGGATTTGAGAAAAGACTGTGAGGTAACTATGATTCCCATCTATATGGTAGGCTTGCTTTGATTTGCTGTTGTATTTAGACACTGTTTCATAACAAAGCACAGGCGACGGACGGATAAATCACGGTCAATGATTTAACCTCGGTGCTTGCAAAGTCTCCGACTTAGCACACGCCTACCCGGTCGCACCGAGGCGCGACCCTACGACCGAATGGTGTCTTCTGCGATGTATTATGTTGAAAAAAACGAGGCACAAACCTCTTTTTTTTGTCGGAATTGTAGTAATTTTTGTTGTAAACGTAGTAACTTTGCCGCCGAAAAATCGAATCTAAAATGCTTAACGCAAAACCGAAGTGGCTCAGCCGCTTGTTGCAACGGCTCACCGACGCCGGAATCTACCTCATCGGATTGCTGCGTCGTGGTTGGCGATGGTATCGCTCAACCTATAAGAATTCTCGTTGGTATAAAAAGATTGCAATCATCTTCGCAACCTTAGTAGTTCTCTTTATTATTTTCCTCGGGCTGGTCGACATGAACTTCCTCTGGCTCTTCGGCAAGTCGCCCTCGCTCCACGCTATCAAGCACCCCAAGCAGTAC
>JAQXVL010000022.1 GCA_029224905.1 Bacteroidales bacterium | reverse complement strand
GGGCGCCCCCGATCGGCGCCGTCGGATTTTTTTGTACC
Organism: Bacteroidales bacterium; assembly: GCA_029224905.1. GTDB lineage: Bacteria > Bacteroidota > Bacteroidia > Bacteroidales > Muribaculaceae > Limisoma. The sequence goes on along the minus strand of JAQXVL010000022.1, from coordinate 12,463 downwards.
TTTGCACCTTGAATAAAATTTCAGATCCCAAGCGTGGAAACAAAGTATATTTTTGTCACCGGCGGCGTCGTGTCGTCACTCGGTAAAGGAATTATCTCGGCATCGCTCGCCTGCCTGCTTAAGGCTCGCGGCTACCGCGTCACCATCCAGAAGTTCGACCCGTATATCAACATCGACCCGGGCACTCTCAACCCCTACGAACACGGCGAATGCTACGTAACCGTCGACGGTCAGGAGACCGATCTCGACCTCGGCCACTACGAGCGGTTCACCAATGTCCGCACAACGCGCGCCAATAATGTCACGACCGGTCGGATCTACCAGAACGTCATCAACAACGAACGCCGCGGCGACTATCTCGGCAAGACCGTGCAAATCGTGCCTCACATCACCGACGAGATTAAGCGCAACGTCAAGTTGCTCGGCAACACGGGAAAATACGACTTCGTTATCACCGAAATCGGTGGCACCGTCGGCGACATCGAGTCGCTTCCTTTCTTGGAATCGATGCGTCAACTCAAGTGGGAACTCGGCAGCAATTGTATCTGCATCCACTTGACCTACGTGCCCTTTATCAAAGCAGCAAAAGAACTCAAGACAAAGCCTACGCAGCACTCGGTTAAGCAGTTGCAAGAGGTCGGCATTCAGCCCGATATCCTGATTTTGCGCACCGAGAAAGACATACCGGCGGCAATGCGTCGCAAAGTGGCGTTGTTCTGTAACGTGTCGCCCGACGCCGTTATCCAGTCAATCGACGTGCCGTCGATTTACGAAGTGCCGTTGACAATGCACGAGCAACACCTCGACGAGATAATCCTGCGCAAGACCAATACGCCCTACGAAGGCGAGCCCGATATGACGCGCTGGACGGCATTCCTCGATAAAATGCAGACTGCCGAAAAGACGGTTACAATCGGTCTGGTCGGTAAATACGTCGAACTCCAAGACGCATATAAGTCAATCAACGAGTCGCTTTTCCAAGCGGCAACCTATAACAATCACAAGCTCAACCTCGTCTATATCCACTCCGAGAAAGTCGATGACGATAACGTTGCCGAGAAGCTTGCCGGGCTCGATGGCGTGATTATCGCTCCCGGATTCGGTCAACGCGGCATCGACGGCAAATTTTCAGCCATCAAGTATTGCCGCGAGCACGATGTGCCCACGTTCGGTATCTGTTTGGGTATGCAGTGTATGGTCATCGAGTTTGCGCGCAACGTGCTCGGCTTGAAAGACGCCAACAGCACCGAGATGAATCCGCAAACGCCCTACAACGTAATCGACCTTATGGAAGAGCAGAAGAGCATTTCGAATATGGGAGGTACGATGCGTTTGGGCGCCTACGACTGCGTACTTCGCGATGGCTCGAAAGCTGCACAAGCCTACGGAACGACATTCGTCAGCGAGCGTCACCGCCATCGCTTCGAGTTCAACGAAGAATATCGCAAGGCGTTCGAGGCTGCCGGAATGCAATGCGTCGGCGAGAACCCCGACACTCACTTGGTCGAAGTTGTCGAAATTCCGACCTTGAAATGGTTTATCGGCACGCAGTATCACCCCGAATATAGCAGCACCGTCTTGTCGCCAAATCCGATATTCTTGAGCTTTGTAAAAGCTGCTATTGAGAACGCTAAAGCGTAGATTAGAGATTAGAGATTACAGATTACAGATTAGAGATTAAAGATTAAAGAATCGATAAACGATTAACTATAAACGATAAACAAAAAGAGATAGATGGATAGAAATACCATTTTAGGCTTGGTGCTTATGGGGGTTGTAATCTTTGCTTTTTCGTGGCTTAATTCGCCGAGCGAAGAAGAGTTGAAGGCAACCGCCGAGGCGCAAACCGAGCAGAAAGAATCGGCTCCGGTAGCCGTTGTCGACAGTTTGAGCGCCGCCGAACTGACGGAGATTAAAACCGTCGTGGCGCAATACGGCAAAAAGTCGGACGACGGCGTTGCAACGACGCTCCGTCACGGCGACGTTGTGTTGACCCTTGCCGGCGACGAACTTGCCGGTACCGTAAAGGCAGGTGGCAAAGAATTTTCGTTGGACGACTTGGCAAAGCCGGCTGCCGACAGTGTTCGCTTGGTGTTTAACAGCGCCGTAAAAGCCGTTCGTTTGGCAGTCGGCGAGGCATCGAAATATAGCGACTTTGCACGCTTTGTAAGTGGCGATAGCACGACCGTACGTTTGCAAAACGACCTCGTGGCAGTCGACCTCTCGACCAAAGGCGGTGCTGTAAGTCGTGTCGAACTCAAGCAATATACAGCCTACAGCGAAGGCAAAACTGTCCCCGCTGTGTTGTTCGAAAACGAAAACAATTCCTACAGCTTTATTCTCAACAACGACACTCAGCGCTTCGACACGCACGACTTCTACTTCACGCCGATAGTCGAAAACGATTCGACCGTGTTGATGAAGTTGCAGTTTGAAAGCAACGTGTCGTTCGGCATCCGCTATACGTTGAAGAAAGACAGCTATATGGTGAAGATGGACGTCGTTCAAGAAAATATGAACATGGTAATCCCCACCAACATCGCTACGATGGACTTCGAATGGCGCGGACGCTTGATGCGTCACGAGCGCGGCGAAATGTTCGAAGAGCGCAACAGCGGACTCTACTATAAGTTCAACGGCGGCGACACCGACTATCTGAGCGAAACAAGCAACGACGAAGAAGAAATCGCCGACAAACTCAAGTGGATTGGCTTTAAAGACCAATTCTTCTCGACGGTGCTCATTGCCGACAGCTATTTCTTGGGCACGAACACCCTGACAAGCACCGTGGTCGACAAAGATTCGCCCGACTATAAAAAGTATATGAAAGACTTGGAGGTCGTAAGCTCGTTGGAATACAGTTCGACGAGTCCTGCGCCGGCATCGTTCACCTTCGTGTTCTGCCCCAACGAATACAGTCTGCTCGACGACTATTCGGAGGCATTCGGCGACGACGACCTCGAGCTGACACGCCTCATTCCGCTCGGCTGGAAGATGTTCCGCTGGATTAACACCGGCATCATCATCCCCGTGTTCAACTTCTTGGGTACGCTCGACCTCAACTACGGAATCATCATCCTTCTGCTTACCATCTTCATCAAGGTGATACTTTTCCCGTTGACCTATAAGAGCTATTCGTCGCAGGCTAAGATGCGCTTCCTTGCGCCCGACATCAAAGCCATCAACGATAAATATCCCGGACAGGACAACGCGTTGAAGCGCAACCAAAAGATGATGGAACTCTACAACCTGGCTGGAGCGAATCCGATGAGCGGCTGTCTGCCCATGTTGTTGCAGATGCCGATTCTGATTGCGATGTTCTCGTTCTTCCCCTCGTGCATCGAACTTCGCGGCGAGCCCTTCTTGTGGGCTGAAGACCTGTCGGCGCCCGACGTCATCTGGTCGTGGGACGTCCACATTCCAATCATTTCGACATTCTTCGGCAACCATTTGAGCCTCTTCTGCTTGCTCATGACGGCTGTCAACATCGTCTACACCTACCTCAACATGCAGGCAAATCCGTCGAACAACTCGATGCCCGGCATGAAGTGGATGATGTATCTGATGCCCGTGATGTTCCTCGTGTTCTTCAACAACTATGCCGCCGGCTTGAGCTACTACTACTTCCTGTCGTTGCTCATCACCATCGGCCAGACCTACGCATTCCGGTTCTTCCTCAAAGAAGACAAGATGCGTGCACGAATGGCTGAGCGTGCGAAGAAGCCCAAAAAGAAGAGCGGCTTTATGGCTCGTTTGGAAGAAGCACAACGCCAAGCGCAAGCAGCTCAACGAGCTCAGCAACAGCGTAAGAAATAATTCAGCATTAATGAAAGAATCTGTTTTTTTTGGTTAGCGTTTTGCCGTGACGGCAAGACGCTAACTTTTTTGTATGAATTTGGATAGAAATCGGTGGTTTTTGCAAAAATCCAAAGAAATAATCAGAAGCGTTTGCAGATTCCGTAGAATTGATATATATTTGACATTCTTTATAACTAAAGTAAATCGTTAAAATTCAAACCGTTATGGTAAGAAAAGTAATAGTAGGACTTGGCGAAGCGCTGTGGGACGTTATGCCGGAAGAACGTAAAATCGGTGGTGCGCCGGCGAATTTTGCCTATCACGCATCGCAAATGGGTCACGAGAGTTATGTTGTCAGCGCTGTCGGCAACGACTGTTGGGGCGACGAAGTAGTGCGTCAGTTGGAGGCAAAGGGGCTCAACTTGATGCTGTCGCGCGTCGACTTTCCTACGGGCGAGGTCAACGTGACATATAAGTCGCCGACTGAGCCTATCTACGATATTTGCGAAGATTCGGCATGGGACAATATCCCGTTTACCGACGAAATGAAGAGTCTTGCCGAGCGCGCCGATGCTGTATGTTTCGGTTCTTTGGCACAACGCAACTCGGTCAGCCGCGCAACGATTTATCGCTTCTTGGATTCGATGCGTAGCGAAGGTACTTTGAAAGTTTTCGACATCAATTTGCGTCAAGATTATTATTGCCGCGAAGTTGTTGAGGAGTCGCTTCGTCGCAGCAATGCGCTGAAAATCAACGAAGACGAAATCGTGGTAGTTTGCCGCATGCTCGACCTCGGCGAGGTTGACATCAACGACGAAGAGTCGGTGCGTCGCGTTGCGTTGGCAATGATGGAGCGCTACGGCTTGAAGTTGGTCATCGTCACTTGCGGAAGCACATGCAGTTATACCATCACCGCCGACTGCTTCAACAAGGAAATGACGCCGCGTGTCGACATTGTCGATGCTGTCGGTGCAGGCGACTCGTTTACGGCAACGTTCTGCTCGGCATATCTTGCCGGCAAAGACGTTGTGACGGCGCATCGCTTGGCTGTCGAGGTGGCTGCCGAAGTGTGCTGTCACGCCGGCGCTATGCCGTCGATGCCTGAAAGATTGAAGGAGAAACTCTTATAAGCCTAATCTCCGGAGGTGGGCGTTCGCTCAGCGGTGTCCGTCTCTTTTGCCTTTTTACCGACAATCGGTAGGTCGTCGAATTGAAGGGATTGACCAATTCGTCGCCGTCGTATTTCGCAAAATGCTACAAAGATTATTTCGGCGAAAGCCCGACAGCCAATCGACCATAGAGCGCGTACGCACTCTTAGCAGCGTGCCGTCGGCGACAACTTTTTTGCCGCCGATGGCAATAAAAGCACCGTCATGTCGTTATAGTATTGTTAGGAATTGCAATATACTATAACTTATGTACGACTATCTACGAGGAGAAATTGCAGAAATAGCCCCGACCTACGCCGTTATCGACTGCGCCGGAGTGGGATATTATGTGAACATTTCCCTCAATACATATACCGCCATTCAAAATCTTCGCGAGGCGAAACTCTTTGTCTATGAGGCAATTCGCGAAGACGCTTATACGCTCTACGGGTTCCGCGACAAAGAGGAACGCGAAATGTTCGAGCTGCTAATCAGCGTGTCGGGTGTCGGACCGAACACGGCGCGAATGATATTGTCGTCGCTGACGGTCGACGACCTTATGTCGGTGATTGCTTCGGGCAATTCCGGTATGCTCAAATCGGTAAAAGGCATCGGTGCCAAGACGGCGCAGCGCATCATTGTCGACCTCAAAGACAAGGTCGGAGGCGTTGGCGGCGCTGCTGCGGTTGCCGAAACGGGCAGCGGCGAAGCCTACGAAGAAGCGGTTGCCGCTCTCATTATGTTGGGATTTACGCGTGCCGCCGTGCAAAAGGCTGTCGGCAAGTTGCTTAGGGAGCAACCGACCCTGAAGGTGGAAGAAATAATCAAGATGGCGCTTAAAATTTTGTAGTTGCTTCATGGCGTCGTTCAAAAAGAGATATCGTAAAACGGGAGTTCTCGCCGTGCTGTTATGCTTGGCGAGCTCGGTTATGGTGTTTCCGCAGTATAAGAAGTCGGAACTGACACCACCGCCGCCGTTGTCGACTCAGACGCCGCAACCCGCCGACTCGTCGCGCTTGCACTATAAGGTGAAAAACACAGTGCCGACGTCGTACGACGAGGTTCTCTCTCCCGAACGTAATCCTATCGACCTTCGCGACCCGTCGAACGTCAAGTCGGAGGCGGAATACGACCCGACTACGGGCTGTTACGTCGTGCGAACTCGCATCGGCGACCGCGAAATCGTTACGCCGTTCATCCTCTCGGCTGACGAATACAACAGCAAGGAAATTCGCGAGTCGATGATGGAATACTATCGCAAGAAAAATTCCGAACTCTACGAAAATAAGGGCAAAGACAAGTTCAACATCTTCGACATGAAGTTCTCGCTCGGACCGTTGGAAAAGGTGTTCGGACCGGGTGGTGTGCAACTCAAGACGCAAGGTAGCGTGCAGGTGCAGATGGGTGTGAAGTCGAACAAGACCGACAACCCGGCACTTCCTGCAAGCGCACGTCGTAAAACCTACTTCGACTTCGACCAAAAAATCCAAGCGACTATCGATGCTTCGGTGGGCGATAAGTTGAAATTCAACATGACGTACAATACCGATGCAACCTTCGATTTCGACTCTAAGAACCTGAAACTCAAGTACGAAGGTAAGGAAGACGAAATTATCAAGAGCATCGAGGCCGGCAACGTGTCGATGACCACCGGTTCGTCGCTCATCAAAGGTAGCACGGCGCTTTTCGGTATGAAAACCAAGTTGCAGTTCGGCAAACTGACCGTTACGGCGCTTGTGTCGCAGCAGAACAGCGAGTCGCAGACCGTCAACACAAAAGGCGGCGCGCAGAAGACCGCATTCAGCATCAATGCCGACGAATACGACAAAAACCGCCACTTCTTCCTGTCGCATTTCTTCCGCGAGCACTACGACGAATTCGCCTCGAAGTTGCCGTATGTGTCGTCGGGCATCAACATTACGCGCATCGAAGTGTGGATAACCAATACGCGCAGCTCCTACAACGAGTCGCGCAACATTGTCGGCTTTATGGACTTGGGCGAAAATCGGGTGCTGCAGAGCAACCATTGGACGCCCGACGCATCGGTCGCAGTGCCTTCGAACAGCAGCAACAACCTGATCAACGAAATCAAAACCGGCTATCCCGACGCACGCTACATCAGTTCGGTGACGTCGGCGCTCGAGCCTCTTTCTGCCGTCGGCATCGAGGGCGGTCGCGACTTCGAGAAAATCGAGAGCGCACGTCTGTTGACGTCGAGCGAATACAAACTCAATGCCTCGCTGGGCTACATCTCGCTCACATCGGCTCTGAACGCCGACGAAATCCTCTGCGTGGCTTACGAATATACCTACCAGGGCAAAAACTACAAGGTCGGCGAATTTTCGAGCGACGTGACCGACACAAGCCAATCGCTCTACTTGAAGTTGCTCAAGGGCGCAACCGTCTCGCCGCAGTTTGCCAACTGGCGACTGATGATGAAAAACGTCTACTCGTTGGGCGCTTATCAGGTTCAGAAGCAGAATTTCAAACTCAACATAAAGTATCTTAACGACACAACCGGTACCGCCGTGCAATATCTGCCCGTAGAGCCTATCCGCAGCACGCCGCTGCTCCGCGTGATGAACCTCGACCGCCTCGACAGCAACAACGAGACCAATCCCGACGGTTTCTACGACTTCTTGGAAGGCTATACTGTCGTTGCTTCGCAAGGCAAGATTATTTTCCCCGTAGCCGAGCCTTTCGGCTCCTACCTGGAGAGCAAAATCGCCGACCCCGACGATGCCAAAAAGTACGTCTACAAAGAACTCTACGACTCTACGCAGACCGTTGCAAAGCAATTCCAGGACAAGAACAAATTCATCCTCGAAGGCGAATACCAAGCCTCGTCGGGCTCGCAAATTCGGCTTAACGCCATGAACGTGCCTCGCGGGTCGGTGGTTGTCACTGCCGGCGGCGTTACCCTCACCGAAAACAGCGACTATACCGTCGACTACAATATGGGTATCGTCACCATAACCAACCAGAGCATCATCGATTCGGGTACGAATATCAGCGTGTCGCTCGAAAACCAGTCGCTCTACAGCATGCAGCGCAAAACCCTGCTCGGACTCGACCTCAACTACGCTTTCAACAAAGATTTCAACATCGGCGGTACGCTCATGCACTTCAGCGAAAAGCCGCTTACCGAGAAAGTAAATATCGGCGACGAACTTATCAACAATACGATATGGGGCATGAACATGTCGTACAACAAAAACTTCATGTGGCTGACAAATTTGGTCAACAAAATACCGACCGTCAACGCCACCGCGCCGTCGACCCTCAGCGTGCAAGGCGAATTCGCCCAACTCGTGCCGCATAAGCAAAAGACGGGAACAAATTCGGGCAGTTCGTTTATCGACGACTTCGAGACCTCGCAGAACACCATCGACATCCGTTCGCCTTATTCGTGGTTCTTGGCGTCGACGCCCTATGACGCGTCAGCCGATGCTCTTTTCCCCGAAGCGGCGCTGTCGAACAACATCGACTACGGCAAAAATCGCGCTCTGCTCGCTTGGTACTACGTCGACCGTATGTTTACGCAGAAAAATTCGTCGCTCTGCCCGGCTTATCTCAAGAACGACCTCCGTCAGATGTCGAGCCCGTATATCCGCGAGGTGACTACCAAAGAAATTTGGCCAAATCGCGAACTCAACTACGGCGAAGCATCGGCAATCCAGACGCTCAACCTGTCGTTCTACCCAACCGAACGCGGTCCGTATAACCTCGACGATACGAATATCGACGCCGACTTCAACCTGCTCAATCCCGAGCGCCGTTGGGGCGGTATTATGCGTAAACTCGACAACACCAACTTCGAGTCGTCGAACATCGAATACATCCAGTTCTGGCTTATGGACCCGTTTATCGACGACGTCGACGTGCCCAACACCAGCGAAGGCGGCGACCTCTACTTCAACCTCGGCGAGGTCAGCGAAGACATCCTCAAAGACGGTTTCAAGGCTTACGAAAACGGTAATCCCATCGACGGAAGCACCAACAAGACGCGCGAAACCGTGTGGGGTCGCGTTTCGACCGAAACGTCGGTGGCTTATGCCTTCGACAACACTGCCGGCGCTCGTCGCTATCAAGACGTCGGTCTAAACGGTTTGCATACCGATGCCGAATTCGAATTCCCCACCTACAAGAACTACGTCGACAATCTGCGACTGAAACTGTCGCCCGCAAAAATTGCCGAACTCGAAGACGACCAATTCTCGCCCTTCAACGACCCCGCCGGCGACAACTATCACTACTACCGCGGCTACGACTACGACGAAAAGCAAGCCGGCGTGCTTGAGCGCTATAAGCACTACAACGGCACCGAAGGCAACTCGCTCGGCGACGACGACAGCAAAGACCCTCTCTACCAATCGTCGCGCTCCGTGCCCGACGTCGAAGACATCAACCAAGACAACACGCTCAACGAGTATGAGCGCTACTACCAATATCACATCTCGTTGCGCCCCAAAGATATGGTTGTCGGCGAAAACTACATCACCGACAAGCAAGAATACATTGCAACCCTCCGTAACGGTCAAAAGCAAGCAACAACCTGGTATCAGTTCAAGATACCTCTCAAAGAATACGAAAAGAAAGTAGGCTCGATTTCCGACTTCTCGACAATTCGCTTCATTCGTATGTTCCTCACCGGATTCCGCGAAACCACTCACTTGCGTTTCGCCACTATGGAACTCGTTCGCGGCGATTGGCGTACCTACGACTACAACCTCAACACTCGCGGCGAAACGCCTGCTGAAGGGCAACTCGCTATGTCGGTTGTCAACATCGAGGAAAACTCCGGACGCGAGCCGGTCAACTATGTGCTTCCGCCGGGCGTAAACCGCATTGTCGACCCCGGTCAGTCGCAAATCACACAACTCAACGAGCAATCGCTCTCGCTGAAAGTTACCAACATCAAGCCCGGCGATGCTCGCGCAGTCTACAAGAATACGTCGCTCGACTTGCGCATCTACAAGCGCTTGCAGATGTTCGCCCACGCCGAACGACTCATCACCGACGTTGCCGGCGACCTCAAAGACGGCGATTTCTCCGTGTTCTTGCGCCTCGGTACCGACATCAAGAATAACTACTACGAATACGAAGTGCCCGTGAAGCTCACTCCGGCAATTCAAGGCGGCGTGTTCTACAACAATAACAGCCAAAACGACCGCTACATCGTATGGCCCGAGCAGAACTTCTTCGACATCCGCACCAGCGTGTTTACCGACGTCAAGAAGCAACGCAACCGCGAAAAGGCAGACCCGTCGAGCGGTGTCGGCTATACGACCGTCTACAGCGACTACGACCCATATCACGACGGCAACCGCGTCAGCGTGATTGGTAACCCGTCGCTGGGCGACGTCCGCGTGGTGATGGTTGGCGTGCGCAACAATTCGGCAAGCGAACGTAGCGGCGAGGTCTGGGTCAACGAACTCAAGGTGACCGACTTCGACGAAGACGGCGGTTGGGCGGCTAAGGCTAACGTAAACCTCGGCATCAGCGACATCGCTACCGTCAACTTTGCCGGACACATCGAAACCGTCGGCTTCGGCGGCGTCGACCAGAGCCTGGCAAATCGTCGCCTCGACGACTATAAGCAGTATAACGTAGCCACACAGGTCGACGTCGGTCGATTCCTGCCCGAAAAGGTTAAACTCAAAGCGCCGGTCTACTATTCGTTGACCAAAGAGAAAACGTCGCCGAAATACAACCCGCTCGACCAGGATATCCTCCTTGAAGATGCGCTCGACAACGCCGTCGACAAGGCGGAACGCGACTCCATCAAGAATTACGCCATCGACCAATCGACGGTGAAGAGTTTCAGCGTGTCGGGCTTCAACTTCGGCGTCAAGGGTAAAACGCCCATGCCGTGGGATCCCGCAAACTTTACGCTCAACTTCTCGTTTAACAAGCAAGAAAACATCTCGCCGACAATCGAGTATGAGCACATCAACGACTACCGCGGTAGTTTCCAATATGCGTTCACTCCCTATTTCAAGCCGTTTAAGCCTTTCTCGAGCATCAAGAGTAAGTCGAAAAACCTGAAATTCTTCAAAGATTGGGAGTTCAACTATCTGCCGACATCGATAAACTTCCTGACCAACATGACGCGCTACTACTACGAATTGCAGTCGCGCAACGAGGCTGACATCAGCGTCGAAGTGCCCGTGTCGGTGAGCAAAAACTTCTATTGGGACCGTCAATTCCAATTGCAGTGGAACCTGACGAAGCAGTTGTCGCTGTCGTTCTCGTCGAACACGATGGCGCGCATCGAAGAGGCGATGGGACAAGTCAACAAAAAGTTGTTCCCCGACCGCTACAAAGAGTGGCGCGACACCGTGTGGAACAGCATCAAGGGCTTCGGTACGCCGTGGAACTACGACCAAACCTTTACGGCGTCGTATAAGGCTCCGTTCAACAAAATCCCGGCGCTCGACTTCTTGACCGGTAACGTGACTTACAATTCGACCTATAAATGGGACCGCGGCACCGAAATCGAAGGTAGCAGCGTGGGCAACTCGATTGCAAACAACGGCGTCTGGAACGTCGACGGCAAGTTTAACTTTGAGAATCTTTACAATAAGAGCAAATACCTCAAAGAAATCAACAAGCGCTTCTCCAACTCTCAGCGTACGCAGACCAAGCAGAAAAAGCCTAAGAAATTCCAGCGCACGTTCCAACTCAACGACTCGACGGCTACCGAGGTGCGCCACAACCTAAAGACCAAGAAACTGCAAGTCAAGGCTACGACCCTCGACGGAAAGCCGTTCCCCATCAAGACGGAAATCGTCGACGACAACAACTTGAAGATTACAACCACCGGTAAGCAAAACATCAAGGTGGTAGTAACTGAGTCGCTCAAGGAAGACAAAAACATCTGGAAGGAAATCGGCGACCACGCAGCGCGTTTCGCCATGTCGGTGCGCAGTGCCTCGTTTAAATGGCGCAACACGCACACGTCGAACATTTCGCAATTCATTCCCGAGGTGGGCGACCTTCTCGGACAGTCGCGCAACTACGGACCGATGTCACCGGGTCTCGACTTCGCCTTCGGATTTACCGACGAGAGTTATCTGCAAAAAGCCATGGACCGTGGTTGGCTGCTCCGCGACCAAAACCAGACATCGCCGGCAATCTTCTCGCGCACCGAAGAGTATACCTTTGAACTCCAACTCGAACCGATTCGCGGGCTGAAAATCCAACTTACGGCAAACCATACCGACAACCGAACCAACCAAGTGCAATTCATGTACGACGGTATGCCGACCACGCGCACAGGTAGTTTCAATATGACCACCTGCGCCATCCGCACCGCTTTGGGACGTAGCAGCGCCGACGATGGCTACAACAGCGATACATACAACAAGTTTATATCCTATCTGCCGCAGATTGCCCAACGTATCGAGCAACGCTATGTCGGCTCGGTCTACCCCTCGACGGGATTTCTCGATGGCTCAGCCTACGCCGGACAGCCTTATACCGATGGCGTCGGTGGCGTCAATCAGATGAGCAGC
>JAQXVL010000021.1 GCA_029224905.1 Bacteroidales bacterium | reverse complement strand
CTTTTCGCGCTGGAAGTTGAATCGGAGCGTGTCGGTAGTCCACGCCAGGTTGTCGGTCGAGTCGGTCTTAAGGTAGCGCAGGGCAACGTTGAGCGAATCGGACGAGACGAGCTCGGGACGGCGAATCCAGTAGGTCAGCGTGTCGTTGTGGGCGGAGCGTTCGAGGGTATACCACGAGTTGTCGGGCTGTGGCTTGTTGACGATGGAGAGTTCGGGAAGAGTGTCGCTCGGTGCTGCAAAGATAATGCTGAGACGCGTTGAGTCGATGCGACTATTGTTTTGCAAATACTGCGATTTGCGGTTTTCGTTGAACATAGACAGCAGAATGTCGTTGGGATAGAACCGAGTTTTGTTGACCGTTCTGACGCTGTCGACAGTCTTACCATCGAGGGCAAAAGCCGTGTCGGCAACAGCCTCGGGTCGACACCAAGGCACAACAATGCTGTCGTAGAAAGCAATGTCTTCGGTCGGGTTACCGAACTTGTAGTCGCGGTCGAGGTCGTTAAGGGCAAACACGCGATAACTGCCGGGGCGCACGTTGCGCACAATGAAGCGGCCACGGCTATCGGTGCGGGCAATGCGTTCGAGTTTCACCTTAGTAAATGCGGTGTCGCTCATATTGCTTTGCAACCCTACAATGACGTTCTGCTGCGGCTCGAGGCTACGCGAATCGAGCACGATGCCCGACACTCGCAGCGAGTCGATTGCCTCGCCGGTCGAAAAAGCAAAGGCGAAATTTTCGAGCGGATTGCCTTCGTTGTTGTCTTGAATCGAGTTTGAGAAGTCGAGTGTATAAGTGGTGTTCGGCAGAAGAGAGTCGACCAGCTCGATGGTCACTTTCTTGCCGGAAGCACTCATTTTGGGCATTTCGGTTTGTGCCGGCGAGACGACAATCTTGTTCGACGGGTCTTTGAGTTGCACGATTTCGTCGAAGGTAAGTTCGATTTTGTTCTTTTTGCAGTTCACTGCATTAGGCTCCGGCGAACTTTTAACGAAAATCGGCGGCATCTTGTCTTGCGGACCGCCTTCGGGGTTACCGATGCTTGCGCAGGAGTAGAAAACCCAGGCAGCAACGACTGTGAATAATATATATAATGAGTGTCTTGACTTCATACATTGATAATTTGACGGCAAATTTACTAAAAATAAGTGTAAAAATTTGCGAAGAAGCAAAATTTGTGTTGTAATTGTCCCTATCGACATAACATACATATATAATAAGGTAAAAACTCCAAAAAAAGGTCAAAAAACGGCTGCAAAAAACTTTATTCGACATTAAAAACGCAATAACGGGCTTAAAAATTTTCTAACTTGAAATAATTAATGTATATTTGCACGCTAATATTGCAAAATTGAAATTAAAATAAAATACTAAACAAAAATGCAAAGTAAAGGTTTTATTAGAGTCCTTACGGTCTTATTGGTCCTTGTTTGCGTCTTTTATTTGTCGTTCTCGTTCGTAACAAGCAGCATCGAAAAGGATGCGGCAGCGTTTGCGGCAACGAAGAACAGCGACGAAAATTCGCAAGCCTACAAGGATGCCTATAAGATGTATCTCGACTCTATTGGCAAAGAGAAAGTGTACTTAGGCTACACTTACAACGAAGCGAGAGAAAAGCAAATCGGTTTAGGTCTTGACTTGAAGGGCGGTATGAACGTCACCCTTCAAATTTCGGTGCCCGACATTTTGCGGGCTTTGTCGAAAGAAAATCCGGACCCGAAGTTCAACGAGGCAATCAAATTGACCGAGAAGAGCAAAGCCAAAGATTTTGTAGGCACATTCTGCGAGGAATATCAACGCCTTGCACCGGGTGGAAGTCTCGCTCAGATTTTCCGTTCAATCGAAAAAGTTAAGACCGGCATGACCAACGCCGAGGTAGAGAAAGTGCTCCGCGACGAGGTTAACGCAATGGTCGACAACTCATACAACACGCTTCGTACTCGTATCGACCGCTTCGGTGTGGTTGCTCCGAACATCAAGAAGATGGAGCGCGACGGTCAAATCTTGCTCGAACTTCCGGGCATCAAAGAGCCGGAACGTGTGCGTAAACTTTTGCAAGGTTCAGCTAACTTGGAATTCTATGAGACATATACTCTCCAAGAACTTCAAGGCGCGCTTGCTCAATTGAGCGACGCAGCGCAAAAGGGCGAAACAGCAGCCGCTGCTCCTGCAGCAGTTGAAGGCGAAGCTGCCGCTGCTGCCGACACTGTCAACGTAGCCACTGCCGACACTGCAGCAGTCGCTGAAGCCGCTCCGGCTAAAAAGCCTGCGGAAGCAAAGGCTGACGAGGCTGCTCCGGCTGCCAAGACTCTTGCTCAAATGCTTTGGGGCAACGCTCAAACAGGCGGTCCGGCTATCGGTATCGTTAACGTTCAAGACACAGCCGCTGTCAACGCAATCTTGCGCAGCGACGCCGCTAAGCGTATCCTCCCGACTAACCTCAAGTGCGCTTGGTCGGTTAAGGCTATCGACGCTAAAGAACGTTTCTATCAACTCGTATCGCTCAAGACACAAAACGGCAAGCCGCGTTTGGGTGGCGACGTAGTCGTTGACGCAAGCTCCGACTTCGACAACATGCAAGGTAACGTCGTTTCGATGTCGATGAACAACGAAGGCGCTCGCCGTTGGGCTCAAATCACTCAAGAAAACATCGGTAAGCAAGTTGCTATCGTGCTCGACGACCAAGTTTACTCGTTCCCGACAGTTAACTCTGTAATCGAAGGCGGTCGCTCGCAAATCACAGGTCAATTCACTCCCGAAGAGGCTACCGACTTGGCTAACGTGCTTAAGTCCGGTAAGATGGTTGCTAAAGTCAACATCGTAAGCGAATCGGTTATCGGTCCGTCGCTTGGTAAGCAAGCCATCGAATCGGGTATCTGGTCGTTTGTTATCGCACTTGTAGTGTTGATGATATTCATGATTTCGTTCTACGGCTTCACTCCGGCAATGGTTGCAAACTGCTGCTTGATTATCAACCTCTTCTTCACGCTCAGCATCTTGGCATCGTTCCAAGCAGTGCTTACCCTTTCGGGTATCGCCGGTATCGTGCTTTCGCTCGGTATGGCAGTCGACGCCAACGTACTTATCTTCGAGCGTACTAAAGAAGAGTTGCGCGCAGGCAAGAATGTTAAGTCGGCTCTCGCTGACGGTTACAAGAACGCATTCTCTGCAATCTTCGACTCTAACTTGACATCAGTTATCACCGCAATCATCCTCTTGGTTTACGGTACAGGTCTTATCAAAGGTTTCGCAACTACGTTGCTCATCAGCATCATCTGCTCGTTCTACAGCGCTATCTTCTTGTCGCGTCTGGCATTCGAATGGCTGCTCAAGAAAGAACGTTTTGCCAACATGACCTTCACCACCAAGATGAGCCAAAACTTCTTGAAGAACGCAAAAGTAGACTTCCTTGGCCAACGCAAGAAAGCCGGCATGATTATCGGCGCAATCATCGTGATAATCGCCGCATCGTTCATCTTCAAAGGCATCGATAAAGGCATCGACTTCTCCGGCGGTCGCAACTACATCGTACAATTTGACCACGACGTGAAGACAGCCGATTTGACTAACAAGCTTCAACCGCTCTTCCCCGAATCGTCGGTATCGGTTATCACTATCGACAACGATTCGAAAGTGCGCGTATCAACCAACTACAAATATGCTGACGAAAGCGAAGGCGTCGACGACGAAGTAATGCACATCCTTTACACCGGTTTGAAAGACGAACTTAAAGGCATGTCGTACGAAGACTTCAGCGTGTCGAACGAAGAAGTCGGCGTGGTACAAACAGAGAAAGTAGGTCCGAGCATCGCATCCGATATGACAACAGGTGCAATCTGGGCAGTAATCTTCTCGCTCATCGCCATCACGCTCTACATCTTGCTCCGCTTCCGCGACATCTCGTTCTCGATTGGTGCACTCGCATCTTTGGCGTTCACATCATACATCATCATCGGTTTCTACTCGCTCTTTAGCGGTATCCTTCCGTTCTCGATGGAAATCGACCAATCGTTTATTGCCGCAATCTTGACCATCATCGGTTACGCAATTAACGATACCGTGGTTGTGTTCGACCGTATCCGCGAGATGATTGGACTCTATCCGAAGGCTGACCGCAAAGAGGTTATCAACAATTCGTTGAACACCACTTTGACACGTACAATCATGACATCGGTAACTACCGTGCTCGTGCTCTTGTGCATCTTCATCTTCGGTGGCGAAACTATCCGCAGTTTCACATTTGCAATGCTCTTCGGCGTGATTATAGGTACATTATCTACAATCTACGTAGCAACTCCGGTTGCTTACGCTATGCAAAGCCGTAAGATTGCAAAAAAAGCAAACAAGTAAGATAAAAGATTGATATGTTGAGGGCGTGCCTTGCGTGATGCAGTTGGCGCGCCCTTTTTAGGTGATTATGCAATCGGCACATCCGCCGATAGACAGACTTGAATAATACAAACAACATTATTATATAATATTTGCTCTCAAAGCAAATTTTCAGTACATTTGTAACATTATGGCAGGCTCAAACTTTATCGACTATGTAAAAATAGTGTGTCGCTCGGGGAAGGGCGGCGCCGGCTCTGCTCATTTCCACAGAGCGAAATACGTCCCCAAAGGCGGCCCCGACGGCGGTAACGGCGGTCGCGGAGGCCATATCATCTTGCGCGGTAACCGCAATCTTTGGACCCTCCTGCACCTCAAATATCAACGTCACGTCTTTGCTACCAACGGACAAGCCGGCAGCGAATGTCGCAGTTCGGGTAAGGACGGCGAAGACCGCATTATCGAAGTGCCGTGCGGTACGGCTGTCTACGACGCCGACGACGGAAAGTTTCTCTGCGAAGTGACCGACGACGGGCAAGAGATAAAACTCCTGCGCGGCGGTCGCGGCGGTTTGGGCAACTGGAACTTCAAGTCGCCGACCAACCAAGCACCGCGCTATGCACAGCCCGGTGAACCTTCGATTGAGAAAACCGTTATCCTCGAACTAAAACTACTCGCCGATGTCGGACTCGTTGGATTTCCTAACGCCGGAAAGTCGACATTGCTGTCGTCGATTTCAGCTGCCAAGCCTAAGATTGCCGACTACCCCTTCACGACGCTCGAACCAAACCTCGGCATTGTGAGCTACCGCGACTCGCGCTCGTTCGTAATGGCTGACATCCCCGGTATTATCGAAGGTGCAAGCGAAGGCAAAGGACTGGGTCTCAGATTTTTGCGACACATCGAACGCAATGCCGTACTGCTTTTCATGATTCCCGCCGACACCGAAGGCATCCGTCGCGAATACGAGATTCTGCTTTCCGAACTCGAAAAATTCAATCCCGATTTGGCAGACAAAGGCAAGGTGCTTGCCGTGACCAAATGCGATATGCTCGACGACGAACTCATCGACGAAATCCGCCGCACCGACTTGCCCGAAGGCATACCCACCGTGTTCATTTCGTCGGTCACCGGACTTGGACTGACCGAACTGAAAGACTTGCTTTGGCGCACTATCAACGACGAAGACAACCGCATACCTTCGCGTATCACTCATCGCGACCTCGACGTGCGTCACCGCGTGGCGGAAGAAGACGAATTTATCATCGAGCAAGAAGACTCGGGCGATGCCGACGAAACATGGGACGTTGAATGGCCTGAAGAATACTGGGAAGATGACTTTAAAGAAGAATAATGCAGAACTTGCAACGACGTCGGCAGCAGTGCCGACCGTGCCGTTGCAGTTCGACCAACCACTGAGCGGAGTTATCGCCTTTGCCACACGTCGTGGCGAGGCAGGCGTCTCCGCTTATTCATCGTTTAATTGTTGCCCATACGTGGGCGACGACCCGACACACGTCGACGACTGTCGGCGAGCCTTGCTCAAGTCGCTTCGCATCGACCCTTCGCAACTAAAAACGCTCCGGCAAGTCCACAGCATACGCGTTGTCGCCGCCGACGAAGCATCGCCAACGGTCGAAGCCGACGCCGTGGTTACTAATCGACCGGGCGAATACGTCGGCGTCTACACAGCCGATTGTGTGCCCATTCTGCTCGTCGACCCTATCGCCGGAATCGCCGCAGCCGCTCACGCCGGTTGGAAAGGCACACTTGGCGGTATTGCCACGCTTACAGTCGAAAAAATGACAAGTCTCGGAGCGGATGTAGAGCGAATCCATGCGACGTTCGGACCTGCCATTTGCGGCGGGTGCTACGAAGTTGGACAGGAACTGATTGAACGTTTTGCCGAAGAAAGATTCCCCATGGATCGGATATCGAGAGTCAACCCGACAACGGCTAAGCCTCATCTCGACTTGGTCGAAGCAAATGTCGTGCTGCTTGAGCGTGTCGGAATAGCAGCCGAGCATATTAGTCGCAGCAACATTTGCACGCGATGCGCCCCCGACACCTATTTTTCGGCGCGCGCTCTTGGCGTTCAGTCGGGACGTGTACTCACGGCGATTGCTATCGTTCGATGACGTATACCCCACCGATGATAGCCGCAGCGCCAAGCAGAGAAAGTGGCGTAACCACCTCTCCGAGAAAGACGTAAGCCGACACGAAAGTCACTATCGGATTGAGATTGATATAGTTGGTCGATTTCACCGTCCCCAACCGATTGACAACTGCGGTCCAAATCGTGAAGCAAAGCATCGATGCCAATGCTCCCAAAAAGAGCACGTTTGCAAGCACTTCCGGCTTTGTCAGCAGTGCGAGGTCGAACCGCTCCGGATGGAACGGCAACCACAGCGCCATCGAAAGAAGTCCGTAGGCAAACACCTTGCGCGTGAGAAACACCGCCGAATACTTCTTGCCGAGCACCTTCAGCAAAATACTGTAGACAGCCCACGAAGCGGCGGCACATAGTGTCAGCACATCGCCAATCGGGTTGAATTTGAGGTCGACATTTCCGTGATAGATTACCACAATCACGCCCGCCAGCGCTATCACACTCCCGACAATTATGCGAAGCGGATTGCGAGTGCGTTCGCTCCGAAAGATTGCCATAGCGAGCAGTGTGGTAAGCAACGGCGTACCGCTGATAATCATCGCCACGTTGACCGCCTGTGTGTATTGAAGCGCCGTGTTTTCGGTGATAAAATAAAGCGACCCGCCGGTAATTCCCGAAAGAAAGAGCAATGCCTCGTCGCGCCAACTATCCGACCAAAGTTTTCGCGGAGAGATGAACAAAATGCACACGTAGGCTATGATGAATCGGTAGATAAAAATCTCAGTAGGATGCAATCCTGCCGTTATCAGCATCTTTGTAGCCACAAAAGTGGTACCCCATATCAGAACGGCAAGAATTGCAAGCACGTGAAACCAACCGTTGCCCAATTTTTTCATAAATCACAATTTGGCGACAAAATTACGAATATTTTTTGTCTTCGAGTGTCCTATTTGACGCAAAAACTTTTGCTTTTTCGTCGGCTTTGTCGTATCTTCGCATAAAAGCAATATTTAAGACCTTTTTTCGTTAATATAGTAGAAAATTCCAACTATGAAAAGATATATAAAGTACTTAGGTGCATTGGCAATTATCGTATTGTCGGTAAGTTCGTGTAAGTCAACAAAGAGTGTGGCATATTTCCAAAATGCCGAAACCGTAAAGAGCAAAATCGAGTCGGGCGAGTATATGCTGAAACTTATACCGTCGGACGTTATCGACGTGACAATAAGCAGCCTTATCCCGCAAGCCACCGATGCCTATCGGTTGGTGCCGGCACCCGAGAACGGGTTGGATTTTAACCCGAAGACCCAATACGTTATCAACGAGTCGGGCGAAATCAACGTGCCCACAATCGGCAAAGTCAAGGTTGCCGGAATGACCACGACGCAACTCGAAGACTTCTTGCGAGGCGAGGTGGCTAAAAACGTCAGCGACCCGATTGTAAAAGTTCAGTTAACTAGTTTCCGCGTCAACGTGCTCGGCGAGGTGCGCAATCCGGGCGCCAAGACCGCCAAAACAGAACGCTACACCATCCTTGATGCCATTGCCGACGCAGGCGACCTTACGCTCTACGGTATGCGCAACAACGTGATGCTCATTCGCGAAGAAGATGGCGAGCGCCGCTTCCACACCATCGATTTGACAGATGCCAATTTGCTTAATTCGCCGTACTTCTACCTCAAGCAAAACGACGTAATCTACGTCGAGCCCGACAAAGTGCGCGTCATCAACAGCGAATACAATCAAAACAATTCGTATAAATTGTCGATTGCTTCAGCTGTAATCAGCGCAGCATCGGTTATCGCTTCTTTGGTTATTGCTCTCACCATAAAATAAAGGCACAGCGAGCGATGATAAACCTCAGCAAAGCATACTTTGTTCTGTTTTGCTTGTTGGCAATAAGTCAACTGCTCTCGCCGGCTATCTTTCAGATGGCTGACGAGTTGGTGATTGCCGCTATGGCGATGCTTGCCGGGGTCGATATGCTTTACAATCGCACCTGGCGCAACTACAAAGCGATGATTGTGCCGGCGCTTATCATTTCCGCCTACGCCATCTATTCGGTGGCTATTAAGAGCAATGAGACGGTTTCAATTCGTGCAGACTATATTTTTCACCTAAAGCCCATTATCTGCTTCGGAGTGGCTTACGGGCTTGCGCCCAAATTTTCGTTCAGCCAACGCCAAATCGTAAAATACATATTCATAGCCATATCGATTGCGGCAGTTGCAATGTATGCAACGCTGCTCACCGGCTCAATGGTGTTCTACGACCTGCTCATCGTGCCCTACTACGTGGGTTGCGTCACGCTCTGCGCCGGACTCACATTCCTGCTATTTATCGACAACGACAGCAAAGTCGTGGTTCGTCGCAACCTCTTGCAAGCTATTTTGTTGCTTGCCCTCGGGTTGGTGTGCACGCGGTCAAAATACTACGGCGCACTGCTCTTCATCGCATTTATGGTGGTTGTCTATCGACCGGGATTCTTTGCGAGAATGTCGCTGCGAAACATCACGATTTGCTTTGCGGCACTGTTGGTGCTCGCCGCCATATCGTGGAGCAAGTTTCAGTTCTATTTCGTCCAAGGCGGAATCGCCGTCAACGAGTTCGACGATTCGTCGACGGGTATGTTTGCGCGCTCTGCCCTCTATTTGGGCATGTTCTTCGTGCTTTCCGACTATTTCTGGCTTGGTTCCGGCTTAGGCACTTATGCCAGCCAAGCCTCCGGCACGGCTTTTCACTATTCCGACTTGTATTATAAGTACGATTTGGACAAAATTTACGGGCTTTCGCCTGATTTTAATGCCTTCATCGGCGACACGTTTTATCCCGAGCTTGCGCAGTTTGGCATAGTCGGGATAATGTTGTTTGTGATGTGTATGGCATGGCTGTTCAACAAAGCGCGTCAGATACATCGCATCGGCGGCATCTTACCCGCCGTGGTGGTTGTCTGCATCTTAGTGTCGTTGCTCATCGACGCCATCGCTTCGCGTGCCATTGTATCGTCGATGGGCGAGTATTTGTTTGCGCTGGCGGGACTTGCACTTGCTCCCTGTCGCACACTGTCGAGCAAAGACAAGAAAGAGATGATGCGCAATCTGCCCAACGGCAGTACAACCCTTTGGGCGCGAGTTTTTAATAGAAAATGTAAAGAAAAATTGATATATGGAAAATAACAACGAAAGAATTGTCGACCTCTCGCGGACGATTTACGAAATCAAAAAGCATTGGTACTACTATGCGATATGCTTTGTGCTTTTTGTGGGATTCGGGGCTTTTTATATGTATAAAAAGAATCCGGTCTATATGTTCCGCGCCAATATGTTGATAGAACAAGAAAGCGGCAGCGGCGCCAATTCGGCGGCAGCGGCTATGATGAAGTCGTTCTCGATGGGCGGCTTCGGCGGCGGTTCCGTCGACGACGAATTACTGCTGATGCAGTCGCATAGCATCGTCAAGCAAGTCGTGACCGAATTGAAGTTGAATCGGCTCTACATCGACCGTGTCGGCGTCAAAAATTTGCCGCTCTACAACGATTCGCCAATCGAAATCAAGATTCCCGATGCCGTGCTCGACACCATTGTCGGCGTTTCCTTCCACGTCTATCTCAAGGAAAACGGCAAGGCTGACATCGTTGCCAAGAAAGGTCTGTTCGAAACCGTTTTCGAAAGCACCGACCAACAGTTGCCCGCCACGGCGACGCCCTCGACCGGCGGTGTTTTCGTCGTCGACAAGACCGATAAATTCGTCCCCGGCGAAGAACGGCATATCATTGTGAACGTCAGCGACAACGACGCTGCTACCGAAGACTATATGAAGAACATTTTCATCGACTATGCTTCGACCAAGTCGAACGGTATCCGCATGGAACTCGAAGACAACCACAAACAGCGCGGCCTGGATGTGCTCAACAAGATGTTTGAGGTGTTCAACCGTCGCCGTATCGACGAAAACAATCGCAAAGCCGAGTCGGAACTCAAGTTTATCGACGAGCGTCTCGCATCGCTCACCGGACAACTCTCGCAATCGGAAGCGAACCTACAACAATTCAAAACA
>JAQXVL010000020.1 GCA_029224905.1 Bacteroidales bacterium | reverse complement strand
ATGATTGCTCGCTGATTTTTACAAAAGCCATAGTCGTATAGTTTTAGTTTGAGTGATACGTGACGAGGCCCTCCATCGGGCTTTTAATGACTGTGCCGATGTTGATGTCGACAGCCTTTGCTGCTTCTTCGAGCACTTCGCGGTAGTAGTAAGCCACGGAGCCGACGAACGACACGGCGTAGTTCTTGTAGTCTTTATAGTTTTCGATGTTGCGCACGAAGAACGATTTGAACGCATTGAGCACGAGACGGTGAATTGCCGGCTCTTCGATATTTTTGCTCAAGAACGGCGACAACGACGCGAGGAAGCGGTTTGCTGCCGGCTTCTTATAGACGCTTTCGATGATTTTCTGACGGTCGAGTTCGTACTCTTTGAGGAATTTCTCGCAGAGTTCTTCGGGAAGTTGCTTTTTGAGCACGTCGCCGACGAGGAGTTTACCCAATACGGCTCCCGAACCTTCGTCGCCGAGGATGTAGCCCAGCGGCGATACGTTGTCGGCAATCTTTTCGCCGTCCCAGAAGCACGAGTTAGAGCCCGTGCCGAGGATGCAGGCGATGCCTTCTTGGTTGCCGCACAAAGCGCGTGCTGCGGCTACCAGGTCGGAATGTACTTCGATGGTCTTTGCCGAGGGTACGTTGGCTGCAATGGCGCGACGTACGTTTGCACAGATGTCGTCGAACAAGCAACCTGCACCGTAGTAATAAACGCTTTCAATCTCAAATTCTGCTACTTCTTGAGCAAGTTCGTTGGCTAAAGTCTCGCGAATTTGCTCTTCTGTCATTAGCAAGGCGTTGATGCCGGAAGTAAATACTTGTTTCTTTACTTCGCCGTTTTCAACAACGCACCAATCAATTTTTGTGGAACCACAATCTGCAATTAGTATCATATCTTAATATATATTTTTTTCTTGTATAAAATGTATCCTATAGACCAGTTAATGGCGATAAATATCAAAGCGTAGACGAGCGAAGCGAATGTTTCGTCGCCGAGCATCGGCACGAGTGTTCGGGCATAAATCCACGTTTTGATGCTTGCGTCGCCGATGTGAATTGCTCCGAAGAGTATGCCGAGGACGCCGCCGAGAACGTACATAAACAGCGGGTTGATGCCGAATGCTTCGAAGAATTTGCACCATTTCTTATAGCCTTTGACGTCGATAATGTAAATCAACAGGGCGAGCAACGAGGCTGCAAAACCGCAGGTTACCAACGCGAAAGTCGGTGTCCAGAGTTTTTTGCTGATAGGCATGCCGTAGGCGAGCAGGAGACCGGTGAAGGTGAGTGCCGCGCCGACGAGCAAGAACTTGAGCACGCGTTGGAGGTTGTCTTTCTCGGTCATAATGATTTTGCCGCAGAGGAATCCAATGAGCACGTGTCCGATTGACGGAATTGTGCTAAGCAGACCTTCCGGGTCGATGGGCAGCGTTTGGCGTTGGTAGATTTCTACCGAAAATTCGGAAGTGCTGCTGACCGAACCCGACAGCGTGCGAACGGTGTCGTGGTAGAGGTGCGAGTCGCCGAAGAGTGCGTGGTCGACAACGTAGACGATGTTGTCGAGCGAAAATTCCAAGCCGTGGCAGCAGAGCAACAGCACGGCGTAGCCCACGAAGAGCACTCCGATGATGTAGGGGATGATTTTGTGTTTCACCGTGATAGCGATTATCGACACTGCGCAGTAGCAGATGGCGAGACGCTGCATAACGCCGAGGATTCGCATCCGCGAGAAGTTGTTGGCGGCGTCGAGAAGTCGTTGCCCGAGCGGTATCGACGAGTCGGAGCCGGCAAGCGTGTAGCAGAATCGGCTAAACCAGCCGATGGCTAAGCCGATAGCGAATATCACGATGGTTCGGCGGATGATTTTCACCAACGATGCGTGCGAATACTCGAAATTGTATTTGCGCATCGAGATGTAGGTGGAAATACCCATAATGAACATAAAGAACGGAAAGACGAGGTCGGTGGGGGTCAGTCCGAGCCATTCGGCGTGCCCGAGGGGTGTGTAGATGTGTCCCCACGAGCCCGGATTGTTGACCATAATCATTCCGGCTATGGTGATGCCTCGCAGTATGTCGATTGCGAGTATCCTTGATTTTTTCTTTTTAGTAGGTTCTACGGTATCCATTATTTTTTTGCTTTAGTACATTCGTCAACGAGGTAAACTATTGAAGAATACGGAATTCCGGCATTGACGGTAAGACCGATTTCGCAAGTTTTGCTGTTCGAGAAACCGCGCTTTATGCCGGCTTTCTCTATCTGTGGGCGAAGTTTGCGCAGTGCATAACTGTTGAGTTCGGGGTGGGTAAAGCCTTTGTCGCCGGCAAAACCGCAGCAGCCCACTTCTTGAGGCAGAAGCACTTTCGACGAGCAAAGCGATGCGAGCGCGAAGAATTTCTTTTGCAAACCCATGTGGCGCGACGAGCAGGTGACGTGGATAGCAATCGGCTCGTCGATTTGAGTGAATTCGAGTTCGGCTACGAGGTAGTCGTAGATGAATTCCACCGGCTCGTAGAGGTGGAGACTTTCGATGGTTTTACGCATGCGGTGCAGGCACGGGCTTTGGTCGCAGACGATGGGATATTTTCCGCCGGCAGAGGCTTCGATGAGCGCATTTTCGAGTTCTTTGGCTTTCTCGTCGGCGATGTCGGGCATGCCTTTGCTTTCCCAAATCATTCCGCAGCAGAGGTTTTTCATTCCTTTGGGGAATATTACTTCGTAGCCGGCTTTTTGGAAGAGAGCGACGGTTTTGTCGATGAGTGCGGTCTTCTCGGTCTTTGTTTTGCCCATTGTTTGATTGATGCAACTGGGCAGGTAGACCACCTTCTTGTCTTTCGGCTCGATGTCGATGTGATGCGGATAGTAGGCGGTAGGCAGTGCGCTGTTCCATTGCGGGATGCCGATTTTGTGGAGCGCGCGACCGACGGCATTTGTGCCTTTAGCGCCGAGCACGCTACTTGCTACCGAAGCGGCGGAGAGCACCGGGCGCAGTGTCGACTTAACCAACGAAAGTCGGTCGGCGGCAAATTTGCCTGTTTTGTAGCCAAGGCTACCTTTGGGCAAGGCTGCTTGGCGTATTTCGTGGATGAGTTCGCCGGTGTTGATACGCATCGGGCACGACGTGCTGCAGAGTCCGTCGCCGGCGCAAGTGGCATTGCCGAGTTCCTTGAAGCCCTTTTCCAGGTTTGCAAGGCGTTCGGGATCTTCGCCGGTCATGCGCAGACGCGAAATTTCGCGTTGGATGACGATGCGCTGACGCGACGACATCGAGAAACCGCAACTGACGCAGTTGACTTCGCAGAAACCGCATTCGATGCAGCGGTCGACAAGCGGATTGGTCAATGGCAGCGGCTTGATGTGCTTGACGTAGCATTCCGGGTCGTCGTTGAAGATAACGCCGGGGTTGAGTAAATTGTCGGGGTCGAACAGATGCTTGATTTCTTTCATCACGGCGTAGGCTTTTTCGCCCCATTCGTGTTTGACGAAGGGCGCCATGTTGCGGCCTGTGCCGTGCTCGGCTTTGAGCGAGCCGTCGTAGCGGTCGACGACGAGTCGTTCTACCTCGACCATCAAGTTCTTGTATTTCGCCATTTCTTCGTCGGTGTCGAACGACTGCGCAATGATGAAGTGGTAGTTGCCTTCGAGTGCGTGGCCGTAGATGCAAGCGTCGCTGTAGCCGTGGCGTTCGAGCATTGCTTGCAGTTCGGCGGTGGCTTCGGGAAGGTCTTCGATATGGAATGCAACGTCTTCGATGATTACCGTTGTGCCCAACTGACGTGTGCCGCCGACCGAGGGGAAAATGCCTGCGCGGATGCCCCAGTAGACGGAATATTCGTCGGGGTCGTCGGTAAAGTATGCCGGCTTGTAGAGCTCGAAAGGCTCAAGGATTTTCTTAATTTCTTCGATGTTGGCATCGAGTTGTTCTTTCGTGTCGGCTTTCGTTTCGGTAAGCACGGCGGTAAGTCCGACTCCGGTGTTGTCGTTGACCGACGAGAGCGACTTCTTGTCGAGCAACTCCGCACCGAATACCGGACCTTTTTTCATTGCCACAACGGCGCGGCATGCCTCCTTGATGTCGGAGAAATAGAGCATTGCGCTTGCCGAATGCGGGTAGAGATGTCCGGTAGCCATGTTTACTTCCGACAGGAATGCCAGCGTGCCTTCGGAGCCGACCATGAGGTGTGCGATGATGTCGTATGGGTCGTCGAAAGCCACAAATGGCAGAATGTTGAGACCTGTTACGTTCTTGATTGAGTATTTGTAACGGATGCGGTCGACGAGTTCGGCATCAGCATTGATTTCGCGATGGAGTTGGCGAATTTTTTCGATGAAGTCGGGATGCGATTGCTCGAACGCCTTGCGCGAGCGTTCGTCGCCGGTGTCGAGCACGGTGCCGTCGGCAAGGATAATGCGAGCCGAAATGAGTTCTTTTTCGCTGTTGGCGTGGGTGCCGCAGTTCATTCCCGAAGCATTGTTGACAACAATACCTCCGACCATAGCCGACTTCTTCGAAGCCGGGTCGGGCGTGAAAATTTTGCCGTATGGCTTGAGGATTTCGTTGACACGTTCGCCGATGATGCCCGGTTGTAAGCGTATCGAAGATGCGTCGGGTGCTATCTCGTAGCGCTCCCAGTAGTTTTTGCCAGCCACGATGAGTATTGAGTCGCTGACCGATTGTCCCGAAAGGCTTGTTCCCGCAGCACGGAAGGTCACGGGGAGGTGCTTGTCGGCGGCAATGCGGATGAGGCGCGACACCTCGTCTTCGTCTTTTGCAATAACGACAACTTGGGGGATAAGTCGATAGAAACCGGCGTCGGTACCCCAGGCGAGGCGCCTGAGGTCGTCGGTATAGATTCTATCTTTCGAAATGAATTTTCTAATTTCTGTTATGTATGAACGATACGCTTCTTTCATCGTTTTTTAGTCGTACAAATAGTATTTGCTTGAAGTTTTCTTAAATGCCTCGACGTCTTTGTTGAAGTAGTCGAGAATGTCGGCAACCTGATAGTTCTTGCTGAAACGCACGCGGATTTGGTCGGTGCCCATCACTTTGTCGAACATACCGAAGCCGCGTTTCTCGTTGGCGTTGAAAATCTTGGCGTAGGGATAGAGTTTGTGAAGTTCTTGCATGAAGTAGAACTGACAGAGTGTGAGTTGAGCCGCATCGAGGTCGGTGATGTAGACTTCGACGCCGTGCACTTCTTTGATTTCTTTAGTTGCTTCGGGACCGACTTTGAAGAACGGCTTGTAGTTAATCGGGCGGAATTTGAAGCCCGGGAGTTTGAGCGCGTTCATAGCGTCAGCCATTTTGTCGGCGTCGATGTAAGTTTCGGCGAAGCATTGGAAGGGCAGGGTGTAGCCGATGCCGGTGTTGAAGGCATAGAGTTCGCCGACAACGCCCGAAACGGCATAGAATGCCGAATTTTCCGGCGTGGGGATTTGCGGCGACGGCGCTACCCAAGGCAGCCCGGTTTGGCGGAACTTCATATTGCGGTGCCAGCCGTCCATTTTGATAACTGTCAGGTTGGCTTTTTTTGCAATCACGCCTTCTTCGTTAAGGTATTGAGCAAGTTCGCCGGGAGTGAGTCCGTAGAGGTAGGGGATGGCATATTTGCTGACCATCGAGAAGTAGCCGTCTTCGACGATGTTTCCTTCTACCTTGTATCCGCCAAGCGGGTTGGGGCGGTCGAGCACCATAAATTCTTTGCCGTTTTCGGCGCAGGCTTCCATGCACATACCCATCGTGGCGTAGAATGTGTAGCTGCGGCAGCCGATGTCTTGGATGTCGTAGACGAGCACGTCGATGTCTTTGAGCATTTCGGCAGTCGGCTTGTGAGTTTTGCCGTAGAGCGAGTAAGTTTTCACTCCGGTTTTCGGGTCGACTGCGTCGCTGACGGCATCGCCGGCGTGAGCATTACCGCGAACGCCGTGCTCGGGACCGTAGAGGGCAACGAGTTTGACGCCCGGGGCTTCGTTGAGGATGTCGACGGTCGACTTGAGGTTGCTGTCGACGCCC
>JAQXVL010000019.1 GCA_029224905.1 Bacteroidales bacterium | reverse complement strand
AGCCGCCGCCTTCGGCGTCGAACACATAGTATTCGGCAGAAGTCTCTGTGGCTCCCGCTTTCTTTGCCGGCTTGATGTTGTCCGATTTGATTGTCGGCACATACTTTCCGGCGATTGCCGCTGCTTGTTGCTGCGAAATCTGCTTGGCAGTCGCTATTTGGCACATCAACGCAAGTAGCAAGAGAGAAGTTAGTTTTTTCATATCTAATTGTTCTTTATTTTTGTTCTATAATGACTATTGGTTACACAATTCGCGGGGCATCACTTTTTCCTGCCGAAGTCGGCGGGGATTTCGCCCCAGCGGTCGGTTTGCCATTTGAGTATTGGATTTGAGAAGTTGTTCGTACGGAGCCAAAGTTCGGCGCGTTCGACAATTTGCAGGAGTTTTACGTTGTCAGGACGTCGCTCGATGCGAGTGTTGCAACGTCGGCTGCGCACCCACTTTTGAGCCACGCTGCTGTCGCTGTAGACCGGGCAATTTCTGCCTTGCTTTTTCAGCAGAGCGAGAGCGTGAACGATGGCAAGAAATTCGCCGATATTGTTTGTGCCGTGAGCAAACGGTCCGACGTGAAAAATCTCGCAGCCCGTTCGGACGTCAACGCCGCGATAGTCCATCACGCCGGGGTTGCCGCGGCATCCGGCGTCGACGGCTATGCTGTCGGCAATGATGTCGGGATTGTCGAGATATGGCGGACGAGCGTTGTCGGTTTGCGCTTTTGCGACGGTTTGCGCGTCGGCGGCGTTTTGCTCTTCGACGTGACGCGTAATGGCTTTAATCACTTCCGCCGAATCTTTGTCGCTACGGCGAAAGGCTTCGATAGCCTCTGCGCTGTCGTAGTACGACTTGTAGATGGCGCCGGGATAACCCTCGATTTCGGCACGACAATCGTCCCAGGTCTCATAGATACCCGGGTGTCGACCTTCGAACACTACATATGTTTTTCCGTAAGCCATCGTTGCTCGGCGTTATTAATGACAACCGCCGCCGCAGTCGCCGCAGTGGTCATGGTCGCAACCGCAGCCACAGCCGCAGTGCGGATGGAGTTCGTCTTCGGTAGCGTCGCGCACTTCCAGGATTTCGCCTTTGAAGCGTACGTGCTTGCCTGCCATCGGGTGGTTGAAGTCGACGGTAACCTTTGTCGGGCTTACCATGAGCACCAAACCCGATACGGGGAAGCCTTGTTCGGTCATCATTGTCACGGGCGCGCCCGAGCGTACGTGTTCGTTGTCGAATTCGCCGTCTTCGTTGGTGAAGAGTTCGCGGTCGAGCTCCATGATGAGTTTTTCGTCGAAAGTTCCGAAAGCGTCTTCGGGCTTGAGTGTGATGTCGAAAGTTGTGCCGGCAGATTTGCCTTCGAGCTCGGCGCTAACGGCGGGTAGCAAGCCGTCGTCGCCGCCGAATATCGTTTGGTCGGGATGTTCGCGCGTTGCGCTGTACATCAAAGTTACTTCTTCGTTGTCGATTTCGTAAAGGTCGTAGATAAATTTTACAAACTTACCCGGTTTTACCAGTTCCATAAATATTATTTTTTGAGTTTAGTGGATTATCTTTTATAATCTGCAAAGTTATATAAAAACCGTCAACGGGCAAAAAATGGGCAAAAATTATTGTTTTCCAATTTTTTTGCACTATCTTTGCAGACGCAAACCCGGGTGGCGAAATTGGTAGACGCGCTAGTTTCAGGTTCTAGTGGTGTAACAACCTTGTCGGTTCGAGTCCGATCTCGGGTACAAGATGGAATGCTAATCGTATGTTAATCATTTGGTTAGCTTTTTTGCTTTTTGTTGAGATAATATGGAGGTTTATAAATCTAAAATAGACTATCGGCTTGTGGGTGCGATGTATCTAATTACGTTAGTTCCTACTGTTCCGGCGTTGTTCTTAGCATTTTCTTGGACTATGGTTGTTTTGGTCTTGATTATGTTGGCATTTGCTTCGATACTGATTTTCAACACAAAATACATAGTTGCGCAAGAAACTCTTTCTATCAAATGCGGATTTTTGCCTGTCGAAAAATATGACATACGGCAAATTGCCTCTATTCGCAGCACTAATACTATTATATCAGCCCCGGCGGCATCTTTAGACCGTATTGAAATTAGATTGACAACCGGAAAATCTGTCGTCATCTCTCCGGCAGATAAGCAGAAGTTTATAGAACACCTACGCAAGATAAATCCGAATATTGCAGTAAGCTGAAAGGCGGACTCGCCAATGTTCGTGCGGACATCTTGCCTTTGCGCACGGCAGCCCGGTCGCGGCGAGGCGCGACCCTACTATGTTGATTGTTAGTGGATTGTGCGCACGTCGATGGTAATTACACTCTTGCCCTTTACCTCTCCACTCATTTCGCGGATGGTTTTTCCTATGATGGGATGGCGCCAGTCGGGCGTGAGTTCGAGCAGTGGCTGCAAAACGAAGTCGCGCAGATGCATACGCGGATGGGGAATGACTATTTCGCCGTTGTAGATTTCGTTGCCTATATAGATTATGTCGATGTCGAGCCGTCGGTCGGCGTAGGTGCCGTCGGCGTGGCGGTGGACTGTGCTTTGCGCCTCGGCTTCGATGGCGTGGAGGCGGCGGTAGATTGCTTCGGGGCTTTCGTCGGAGGTGAAGGTTGCCCCGATATTATAATAGGGGTTACACGACGTGTAACCCCATGAATCGGATTCGTAGATTTGAGATGTGCGTAGGTCAAGGGCAAAACGGGCGATGCGCGAGAGTGCAAACTCGATGTTGGCACGTCGGTCGCCGAGGTTTGTGCCTATGTTGATGGCTACGGTTCTCAATCTGCTAAAGTTTCTTCGTTACTTCGACTTCTTCGTAAGCTTCAATCATGTCGCCTTCTTTGATGTCGTTGTAGTTTGTGATGTTCAGACCGCAGTCGTAGCCCGAGAGCACTTCCTTGACGTCGTCTTTAAAGCGCTTGAGCGAGCCGAGTTCGCCGGTATATTTGACGATACCGTCGCGGATAAGGCGAATCTTGCTTGTGCGCTTGATTTTGCCTTCGCGGACCATACATCCGGCGATTGTGCCTACGCGCGAAATCTTGTAGGTCTGCAGCACTTCTGCCGTACCGGTAACCTCTTCTTTGATTTCGGGCGAGAGCATACCTGCCATAGCGTCTTTGATTTCTTCGATGGCGTCGTAGATAATCGAGTAGAGACGGATGTCGACGCCGTCGTTTTCCGCCAAGCGTTTAGCGGCAACCGACGGGCGCACTTGGAAGCCGATGATGACGGCATCGGAAGCGGCAGCAAGTGTGACGTCGCTCTCGGAGATTGCACCGACGGCTTTGTGGATGACGTTGACTTGCACTTCGGGGGTCGACAGCTTGATGAGCGAGTCGCTGAGCGCTTCGATAGAGCCGTCGACGTCGCCTTTGACGATGAGGTTAAGCTCGTGGAATTCGCCGAGTGCGCGGCGACGAGCGATGTCGTCGAGTCCGGGGAGACGGCGTGTGCGCTCTTTGAGTTCGCGTTGGAGTTGCTCGCGACGGTTGGCAATCTCGCGTGCTTCGCGGTCGCTTTCCATTATGTTGAAGGTGTCGCCTGCGGTAGGTGCTCCGTTGAGGCCGAGCACGAGTGCGGGCGCCGAAGGTCCTGCTTCTTTGATGCGTTGGTTACGCTCGTTGAACATAGCGCGAATCTTGCCGTAGCTTGTTCCTGCCACCATGATGTCGCCCACGCGGAGCGTACCGTTGCTGACGAGCACGGTAGCGGTGTAGCCGCGACCTTTGTCGAGCGACGACTCGATGACGCTGCCGACGGCTTTGCGGTCGGGATTTGCCTTGAGGTCGAGCATTTCGGCTTCGAGGAGCACTTTCTCGAGCAGCTCTTTCACGCCGTTACCTTTCTTTGCGGAGATGTCTTGCGACTGATATTTACCGCCCCATTCTTCGACGAGGTAGTTCATGTTGGCAAGTTCTTCCTTGATTTTGTCGGGGTTGGCGTTTGGCTTATCGACTTTGTTTATGGCGAAGACGATAGGCACGCCGGCAGCCGATGCGTGGTTGATAGCCTCGATGGTTTGCGGCATGACGTTGTCGTCGGCGGCAACGATGATGATAGCCACGTCGGTCACTTTGGCACCGCGGGCACGCATGGCGGTAAACGCTTCGTGACCCGGCGTGTCGAGGAATGTGATGCGACGGCCGTCTTCGAGTTTTACGTTGTAGGCACCGATGTGCTGGGTGATACCACCCGCTTCGCCGGCGATTACGTTGGCATTACGGATATAGTCGAGCAGCGAGGTTTTACCGTGGTCGACGTGACCCATTACGGTAACAATCGGCGGACGTTGTTGGAGGTCTTCTTCGGCGTCTTCTTCGACGGTGATGGCTTCCGACACTTCCGCGCTGACGTATTCGGTCTTGAATCCGAATTCGTCGGCAACGATGTTGATGGTTTCGGCATCAAGACGCTGGTTGATTGATACCATCACGCCCAGGTTCATACAAGTGGCAATAACCTTGTTGACGGGCACGTCCATCATCATTGCGAGGTCGTTGGCGGTGACGAACTCTGTTATGCGGAGAATTTTGCTCTCCTTCAATTCGAGTTCGGCTTCTTCGCGTTCGCGCTCTTCGTTGGCTTCGCGTTTCTCTTTTCTCCATTTAGCGCTCTTCTTTTGAGGCTTGTTGGTGAGTCGTGCGAGGGTTTCTTTAACTTGTTTCTGTACGTCGTCGTCGCTCACTTCGGGCTTGATGTGCTTTTTGGGCTTTTGACGGTCAGCCTTTTTCGACGCGGCGTTTTTGTCTTTTTTCGAGTCGGGTTTCGGACCGCGTTGACCCTGCGACTGCTGGTTGTCGGAAGCGTTTTCGATGTCGACTTTTTCTTTGCCGATGCGTTTACGTTTCTTCTTTTCTACGTCGTTTCCGGCGGAGTCTTTAGCCATGCGTTCGCGGCGCTTTTCTTCTTTCGACTTTTTCTTGGGACGAGTCTGTTGATTGATTTCGTCGAGGTTGATTTTGCCGATGATTTTGGGCGCAGAGATTTGCTCAACGACGGTGATAATCTCGGTACCGTCGGCGTTAGTCTTGATGGCGGGTTTCTGCTTGTCGTGCTTTTTAGCGGGAGCGGCAGGCTTGTCGTCGACTTTCGGCGCAACGGGTTCGGGCTTTGTCTCGACAACTTCCGGTTTAGGCTCGGGCTTAGGTTCCGGTTTGGGCTCGGGCTTGGGTTCCGGTTTAGGTTCCGGCTTCGGCTCGGGCTTCGGTTCCGGTTTAGGCTCGGGCTTAGGTTCCGGCTTGGGGTTTAGGTCGATTTTGCCGACAATTTTGGGAGCCGATACGGGAGTAACGACTGTTTTGATTTCTTCAACAGGCTGCTGAGGAGCGGCTTTAGCCTTCTCCTTCTCTTTGTGGCGGCTTGTGATGTACATGTCCGACTTTTGTTTGAGGTCTTGGTCGTTTTTAAACGCTTTGACAAGCATCTCATACTGTTCGTCGGTAAGACGTGTGTTGATGTTGTTCTCCACGTCTTGGTTGTTTTTCTGCAGGAATTCCACCAGCGTTTGGAATCCTACATTGAGTTCTTTTGCTGCTTTACTTATCTTTATTGCCATATATTGTATAGTAAGTATTATTCTTTGAGCCTGTAAGTTTTCGAGCGGGCTCTTAACGTATCACGCATTTGCCGATGCCCGGACTTAATCTTCGAATTCGGCGCGGAGGACGTCGAAGACGTAGTTGACGGTGTCTTCTTCGAGGTCGGCTTTTTCGATGATTTGGTCGCGCGGTGTGCTCAACACGCTCTTAGCGGTAGTAAGTCCGATGTTTTTGAGCGCTTCGATCACCCAACCGTCGATTTCGTCGTTGAATTCGTCGAGGTAGATGTCGTCGCTGTCGTCGGTGTAGCGATATACGTCGATTTGGTATCCGGTAAGCATTGTGGCGAGTTTGATGTTCAAGCCGCCTTTACCGATAGCGAGCGACACTTCTTCGGGACGCAACATGACTTCGGCATATTTCTCTTCTTCGTTGATGCGTACCGACGAGATTTTAGCGGGGCTAAGCGCACGGCGGATGAAGAGGTCGATGTTGGAAGTATAGTTGATAACATCGATGTTTTCGTTGCGGAGTTCGCGGACGATTCCGTGGATGCGCGAGCCTTTGACGCCGACGCAAGCGCCAACGGGGTCGATGCGGTCGTCGTACGACTCAACAGCAATCTTGGCGCGTTCGCCGGGGATGCGTGCAATGGCTTTGATGACAATCAGACCGTCGTGGATTTCGGGCACTTCTTGTTCGAACAAGCGGCGGAGGAATTCCGGGCTGGTGCGCGAGATGATGACTTTCGGATTGTTGTTTTTGTTTTGCACTTCTTTAATGACAGCGCGGAGCGATTCGCCCTTGCGGTAGCGGTCAGACGGGATTTGCTCGTCTTTGGGGAGGATGAGCTCGTTGTGGTCTTCGTCGAGCACGAGCACTTCGCGCTTCCACACTTGGTAGATGTCGCCGGTAACGATTTCGCCCTCCATGGCTTTAAACTTGTTGTAGACAGCGTCTTTCTGGAGGTCGAGAATCTTGGAAGCCAAGGTCTGACGGAGTGTCAAGATTGCGCGGCGACCAAACTTCTCGAATACGATTTCTTTGGTCACTTCTTCGCCGATTTGACATTCTGCGTCGATGGCGCGAGCCTCGGTCAACCCGATTTGCATACTCGGATTTTGGACTTCGCCGTCGGCTACAACTTCCAGGTTTTGATATATCTCGCAGTCGCCTTTGTCGGGGTTCATAATCACAACGAAATTCTCGTCGGAGCCGAACATTTTCGCCAACACGTTGCGAAACGATTCCTCGAGCACGCTTATCATTGTGGTTTTGTCGATGTGCTTGTCGTCGTTAAACTCCTTAAAGGTTTCGACCATGCTGGTTTCCTCTTTCTTTGCCATATTGCTAAAACTCTATTAAGTATTTTGTATATTTTATTTCGCTATAATTAAAAGTCAGGTCGTGAGCCACCATAACGGGGCGTTTAGCGCCTTCGGGCTTTTCTTTTTTCATAACGGCGATGGTAAAGCCGTCGTTGTCGGCAGCGCGGAGCTCGCCTTTGAGCTTGCGGCCGTCGGCGGTGAGAACTTCTACGTTTTTGCCGAAATATTTAGCATACTGGCGCGGCATTCGCAGCGGCGATGTGATGCCTGCCGAGCCTATTTCGAGGTCGTAGTCTTCGGCGTCGCGGTCGAATGCGGCTTCGACGGCGCGGGTGAGGCGGACACATTCGTCGATGTCGACGCTTGTGTCGCTATCGATGTCGACCACGATATGGTTGTCGGCGCCGATGGTGATGTCGACCACAAACAGGTCGGTGCCTTCCATTGCCTGTTCGAGCGTGGCGCGCAGCAGTTGTTTGTCTATCATATTTTTTGTAATTAATTCAAAAACAAAGGAGAAGACGTCCGCCCCCTCCTTGATTCCATTCCGATTGCAAAGATATATATATTATTGTATTTTCGCAAATCGGCACGTTGAATACCTCTTTTTTGATTAAAATTATTAAGAATAATTAACTGTGTGCGATAAAGTATAACATAGTTTAACCATCAAAACGGCGCTTATTTTTCGTGTAGCCAGAGGTTGTGCACTTTCCGACGCACGGCTGTGACGTTGCCGAGGGTGATTACGGCAATCAGCAGGGCGCCGACGGCTGCGGCAACAGCGATGCCTGCATTGTGTGCGCCAAAGGCTTGTACCATTGGTAGATAGTATGTTCGTGCGACGAGCATTGCCGCAATCGAAAGTATGTAGACGGCGATGTTGATGTAGACAATCATGCGCACATACATGCCCGACACTTGTCGCGGCGAATAGCCTAACAGCAGCAGGTTTTGGAGTTTCTGCGTGTTCTTTTGCAGGAGCAGGAAGATGCTCAGGATGAGGATGAAGAACGAGAGAACGCAGATTACCAGCCCGACGGCGACGACGATGCTCAGAATGATGGTCAGCAGGCGGTTGGCTTTGCTGCTGTTTAGTTTGTCGCCGGCAATTTCGTAGCCGTGCGAATTCATATATGTTTCGACGGCAGGGTCGCCGGGATTCGACACTTCGACGATGATGCGCGACGCTTGAGCCTCGGCGTCGGGAGCGTAGCGGTTGTTGCTCCAGTCCATGAACGACTGCGGCACGATGATGGTGTTGAGGCGGTTTGAGAAGCCGACGATGCGACCTTCGAGGAAGTCTTGTTTGCCGTTATTTCCCGTCAAGCGGAAGACGATGGGCACCATGCCAATCATGTTTTCGCTCATCTGCGGCATGCCTTGCGATGCGGCAAAGCCGAAGTTGTAGAGCGACAGGTAGTCTTTCGACACGATGATGGGAATCTGCGGATGTTCGGGGTCGAATTTCCAGTTTTTGCTTTCGACGTCGAGAAACTTGTCGGGGACGGCTTCGAAGAAGAAACTCGAGCGGAGCGATACCGACTGCCCGGCGAGCGAGATTGTGCCGTAGACTTGGTAGTTCGACGTTGAAAATTTGCCGACATCGCGCACCCACGGCTCGTTGCGCAGTTGCGTAAGTTCGCTGTCGGTAAACGTGTTGGCGCCGCCGCCCATCATTGTGGCAATGGCGTTGAGTTCGCCGACGCGTTTGGTCACGACGAGGTAGTCTTTGCGCATAAAACTGTCTTCGTCGGCAAAGATGTTGCGCACGTCTTGATAGAATTGCACGCCGAGGAGCACAATCGTGAGCCCGATGATGTTAGCCAGGGCAAAGCCGAACATTTGGCTTTTGCTGACGTGCTTTTTGAGAAGTTTCCAAAGAATTCCTTTCATAGTCGAAGCACCTCCTCTGCGTTGATATCCAAGTTGTTGCCCACCGACGTGGCTACGATTCCGGCGCCGAGACGGTCAGCTTCTTCGGCGACCATAGCTGCAACGATGCTGTTGTTGGCGGCGTCGAGGTGGCTCACCGGCTCGTCGAGCAGGTAGAAACTGCAAGGCTGGCAGAGCGTGCGGATGATGGCAACGCGCTGCTGCTGACCGATAGAGAGTTTGCCGACGGGGCTGTTAAGTTTGTCGGCGATGCCCAGGCGGTCGAACATTTCTGCGATTTGCTCAGGCGTTTTGTGGCGGCTGAGGCGGTTTTTGAGTTCTACGTTTTCGAGCGCGGTGAGTTCGGGGAAAAGCCGTAACTCTTGCGGCAGGTAGGCGATTTCGTTTCGCCGCACGTTGCACCATTCGGCAATCGACAGTTCGCCGATAGGGCGGTTGTCGAAGCGTATGGCGCCTTCGTAGTCGGTTCGGTAGCCGTAGATATAGGCGCAAAGCGATGACTTTCCGCCACCGCTTTCCGCCATGATGAGATATTTCTTTCCCGACTCGAGCCTCAGGTCGGTACGCCATACCTGCGAGCGAATGTCGCTACGGTCGGCGAAGACCCGTGGCAGCACGTCGGATAGAGTGATTGATTGCATTTGCGTTATTTGTTAAGAGCCATTTTCAGGAAGTAAGCAAGGATGTTGCCTTCGTTGTGGTTGGCGTGAATTTCGAACGAGAGTTGCTTTTCGTCGAGCGTAATCGTTGTTGTGCCGTCGATTTCAGGAATTGACGGATATAACGACGACAGACCGGCGATGTTGGAGAACATTGCAAAAGTTTTGTCGTCGAACGTCTTTGCGGCATCCGTCTTGGCGAAAGTGTTTGCCGGAAGCGACACGTTGGTCACGTAGAGGTAGTCGTCTTTGAAGCCGATGTTGACGTCTTGACCTAAAAGTCTGTTCAACGAATATTGCCCGGAAGCATCTTTTTTGAGACCGAATTGACCCTCAATGATTTGGCTGAGCGATTCTTTCGCGCCGTCTTTGAGTTTGACAACGGCGGTTGCCGAGTTGGCATAGATGTTTTGCGTGTCTTTGAGGTTAACGCCGATAGCGAAGTCGCCTTCGATGTTCGAAATCACCATTTGCGATATCAAAGCAGTCATGCCGTTGCCGGTCGGTGCGAGCAAAGCTGCTTTTTTGAGGATTTCGTCTTTTATTTTCAGCGCAACGACGTTAGTCATGTTGGCGTCGAGGAGTTTGAGCATGTCGGTGTCGACGTCGCCCAGGTCGGCAGCTTTGAGGATGTTTCCGCCGTCGGCATCAACGAATGTCATAGCGCCTTTGATGTCGCTTTTGTCGAAATCGACATAGCCGAACGACTTAGCCTTGTCGATGTTGGTCACGCCGAGGATTTGCTCGAGTTGAGCGGCATAGATAGCCAGCGCATCGCCGATGTTGACATAGAAGTTGATGTCGTGGCCGGAAAGTTTGTCGGCGATGTCGGTCGACGCCAGGCGCGCCTCGTCGGCAAGGTTGGTGACGTGGTTGACACAGGCAACCAGTCGGTCGTCGGAAGTGCTGCTCATAAAAGCAATACCGTCGACGACAGCGATTTTCATCCCGGTGCTGTTGTCTTTCGATTCGTAGATTTTTACGCCGTTGACGTCTTTTGCAGTCATTTGCGCCTCAAATTTTTCCATATCTTCGATTTCCAAGGCGATGAAAGTGTCGTTGTTGCATTCAAACACAACGGCATTATCGTAGGCAAAACCGAAGTCGCCGTTGATAAGTTTTTTGAATTGTTCGTCAGCGTCGTTAAGGTTTAAATCTTTGATATTCGACTTTTTAATCAAGTCGCCAAGCGAGAGAGTTGCGGCTAATTTTGTATCTGCCGGAACGTAATTGAGCAATTCCGAAGTTTTGGAGCACGAAGCCACCAATACAACTATCAACGCCAAAACTGCGCATTTGGCACTCGCGAGCAATCTGTTGTTCATATCTTCGATGTTTTATGGTTTAGTCAATTGCAAAAATACAATAATTATCGGCAAAATGCAAATCGTTGGGATTAAGAGACAAAAATTGCCGCCCGCACGCTTCAATACGTTAGAATAATGGAAAAGTGTTTTCGCTGATTTTGTCTGGTTTTTGGTGGGTTGGCGGGATTTTTGGGGCAAATGGTGTTCGATTTGTCCCCAATAGTGTGCTGATTTCGTACTATTTGAACAAAAGTTGCTTTAAAGTGTTATATTTGCACAGTTGTTAATACCGACGAGAGCGTAGCGCCCGGCAGTGCGTCACGGAAAGACACGGACGAAACATACTATTTACTTATTTTGACGTTGTATGCCTAAGTGTTGTCCTCGGTAGTAAAGTAAAAGAAAGATAATGTAAGATGCAAGAGATAAAAGAAATACCGCGAGTGTCACTCGACAAAATCATTTCAATATTTCACAAGGAGGAAGGCGATGCCTATACGCCCGGTTGCTTGTTAGCGTCGCGAACGCGCCAACAGGCGATTGCGGCAAATGAGAAGTACGGTATGCCGATGGAGCATCCGTTCAGCCTTAACGCATTCATTTTCTTGCTTTGCGAGAGCGGCTCGTTCCGCGTGCTGACCAATTCCGAGGAGTATACCGTCAAAACTAACGGCATGTTTCTCAATTTCCCGGGGCAGATTATGCGTGCCGATTCGACCGACCATAGCGACTGCAAAGTGCATATGATGATTGTCGACCTCGACTTTATCAAAAACCTTAATCTCGACATCAAGCCGATTATCCAAAAACTGTTGGCGATTAAAAACAAACAATACTTCGACCTCGGCGAACATACTTTCGTAGAGGTGTGCAACTTGTGGCGCGCCGTGGCTGACGAAATCAACAACAACGAGCACGACGAAACCTCCGACGAGATTATGCGCAACCTCGTGTCGGCGTTTTTCTTCAAAGTGTGCCGCGTGGTCAATCGCACAACAGAATCGGCAGGCTCGAACGAGGAATTCGACAAAAATGCCGGCTACTTCAAGGAGTTTATGATTCTGCTCGGCGAATACTACAAAACGGAGCGTTCCGTTAAGTTTTACGCCGAAAAGATGCGCCTGTCGCCGAAATATTTCACCACCATCATCAAGCGCTCGAGTG
The DNA here is from genome assembly GCA_029224905.1 of Bacteroidales bacterium. Lineage (GTDB taxonomy): Bacteria > Bacteroidota > Bacteroidia > Bacteroidales > Muribaculaceae > Limisoma. The sequence continues at coordinate 15,398 of JAQXVL010000019.1, read as the reverse complement.
GCAGCACCGTGGCGCAATGGATTAACCATTTCGTGATTCTCGAGGCGAAAAATCTGCTTAAATATTCGACGATGAACGTCCAGGAAATAGCCTATAGCCTGAACTTCCCCAACCAGTCGTTCTTCGGCAAATATTTCAAGCACCACACCGGAATGACTCCCAGCAAATATAAGAAGAGCAAGTAGGCGGCTGCGCCGTGGTTAGTGGTTAGAGGTTAGTGGTTAGAGGTTGTTGCTGGATTTCTCTAACCACTAATAACTCCTCACCTTTGTTCACAAAATTTGCTTATTCGCGCGATTTGCCGTACTTTTGCTAAGACGTTAAACAAAATCGAATGAGCGAGATAAAAAACCTACTATTCGACTTGGGCGGCGTGATAATGAACATCCGTCGCGAGAATTGTGTGGCAGCACTTGAGGCAATCGGCATTGCCGACGCCGACGAAATGTTGGGTCTTTATGCCCAAAAAGGTCCGTTCGCACAACTCGAAGACGGCGCAATCTCTGCCGACCAATTTCGCGACGCTATGCGCAGTCGCGCCTCTCGACCAATCACCGACGACGAAATCGACCATGCTCTCAACTGCTTCCTCATCGGAATCCCCGTTGAGCGTCTGCGTGCCCTCGAACGTCTCCACAAGAAATACCGTATTTATATGCTCTCGAACACCAATCCGATAATGTTCAACAGCAAAATCGACGCGGAGTTTCGCCGCGACGGGCACGACGTGGACTACTACTTCGACGGACTTTGCTTGAGTTACGTCGAAGGCTGTTCGAAGCCAGGCGCACGCATCTTCGAGAGCGTCATCGAGCGATTCGGCATTCGTGCCGACGAGACGCTCTTCTTCGACGATTCGCAGACGAACATCGATGCTGCTGCCGCGCTCGGATTCAAAGTGCAACTCGTCGAGCCGGGAACGGAGTTTTACAACATCATTGAGTGATGGAAACGGTGCGCGGCAACGAGACAATCAATCGCCCGGTTGTAGCCACAATCGGGATGTTCGACGGTGTTCACCTCGGGCATCGGTCGGTCGTTTCTCTTGTTGTCGGTCAAGCCGCCGAGCGCGGTTGGGCAAGCGCCGTAATCACCTTTGCTCGCCATCCGCAGACGGTGCTCCATCCCGACAGCCCGGTGCCGCTGCTCATGTCGGTCGACCGCCGCATCAGCGCACTTGCCGAAACGGGCATCGACTACACCGTTTTGCTCGACTTCGACCGCCGACTGGCATCGCTCACCGCCGCCGAATTTCTTCAACAAATATATAATAAGTATAACGTGCGTCGGCTCATCGTCGGCTACGACCATCGTTTCGGGCACAACCGCAGCGACTCGTTCGACGACTACGTTGCCTACGGGCGTCGCATAGGCATAGACGTGGTGCGCGCTCCCGAATTCGTTGGTGCAGGCGCGCACATCAGTTCGTCGACAATCCGCAGGCTCATATCCGATGGCGACGTCGTCAGTGCCGAGCAACTCTTGGGTGGCCGCTACAGCCTTTCGGGCACGGTGGTCGAGGGCAACCGCCTTGGGCGCACAATCGGCTTCCCGACGGCAAACATTCAGCCCTTGGAGCCGCATCAACTCATCCCCGCCGCCGGCGTCTATGCCGTCGTTGTCCGCCTCGGCGACACAGCCTATCGAGGTATGCTCAACATCGGCACACGTCCTACCGTCGACCGCTCGGGCAGAACTACCATCGAAGTCCACATTTTCGACTTCGCCGCCGACATCTATGGCACGACGCTGACCGTCGAGTTTGTGCAACGCGTTCGCGCCGAGCGCCGACTCCCCTCGGTCGACAGTCTCCGACGTCAACTCGTCGACGACCGTATCGCTATTGAAAATATTCTAAATTATATATTATGAAAGTCATTAATTTCGCTGAAAGTCGTTCGCTTGTCAATCAGTTCATGATGGAACTTCGCGACGTCGACATCCAAAAAGATATGTTGCGTTTTCGCCACAACATACGTCGAATCGGGCAAATCATTGCCTACGAAATCTCAAAATCCATTAGCTACAACGAACAACCGACCACGACGTGCCTTGGCACAGCCACAAGCCACGTAGTCAGCGAGCCCGTCGTTCTTGCCACCATTCTGCGCGCCGGACTGCCGCTGCATCAAGGAATGAACGATATGTTCGACCACGCCGAGAATGCCTTCGTGTCGGCTTATCGAAAATACATCGACGAAAACAAATTTCTTATCCATATCGAGTATATGGCGTCGCCGCGCATCGACGGCAAAACGCTGATTATCTGCGACCCGATGCTCGCCACCGGCTCGTCGATGGAACTTGCCTACGAGGCTCTCCGCACCAAGGGTAAACCTGCCAAAATCCACCTCGTGTCGGTCATTGCTTCGCGCCAGGCTATCGAATTTCTCGAGAAAAAGTTGACCGGCGACATCACGCTCTGGGTTGGCGCCATCGACGACGAAATCAACGACCACAAATACATCGTGCCCGGTCTGGGCGACGCCGGCGACCTCTGCTACGGCGAAAAAGAATAACAAACAGCGAGGGTGTATCGGATTGATACACCCTCGCTCTTGTCTTGTCGTGCCGCAAATTTAGCGGTCGGTGGGATATTGTATCGGAATTTCGCGATTCATACTTTGCTCAAGCGAGATGAGCGTCTCGGTTTCGACCACGCCGTGAATCATCTGGATGCGGTCGTTGAGTAGCTCCATAAGGTGCTGATTGTCGCGTGCATAGAGTTTTATCAACATTGTGTAAGGACCGGTGGTGAAGTGGCATTCCACAACTTCCGGAATCTTCTCCAGTTCGGGGACAACGTCTTTATACATCGAGCCTTTCTCGAGTTTCACGCCGATGTAGGTGCAAGTTGCATAGCCGAGCACTTTCGGGTTGACGTGATAGCCTGAGCCGGTGATGATTTTCGTGTCAATCATGCGTTGGATTCGCTGGTGGATAGCCGCGCGCGATACGCCGCACACAACCGCTACATCCTTCGACGGGATGCGCGCGTTTTTCATTACGATTTCAAGTATTTTCCTGTCAAGATTGTCAATCTTTTCCATTTTCTATTCGATTTTATGTTTTTCGGCAAAGATATATCTTTTTTTTAGAAAAACAAGAGAATATGTTCAATAACATATATATTTGCGTGGAAAAATGATTAAATCCGTGCGTTTTGCTTGCATTTTTCAATTTTTGACCTTTTTGCTGACGGCGAAATGCCTCCGTCGCGCCGATAGCGTTTCACGCTCAGGCAAATGCTTAAAATAGCGCAGTTTATCTGTGGAACAAACTTGCGGTTATTAACAATAAGTGCAAGTTATCAACAATTTTGGCGTTTTTCACATTTTTGGCTTTGCCGTTGGAGAAATTTGTAATTCCTTTGCGTCAGAAATTTTGCACTTATGAGTAAGACAATCGCTATTGCAAATCAAAAAGGAGGTGTGGGCAAGACCACAACCTCAATCAACTTGGCAGCGTCGCTCGCCTCGCTGGGCAAGCGCGTGCTCATTATCGATGCCGACCCGCAAGCCAACGCTACGTCGGGTCTCGGCGTTGACCCCAAAAAGATGACGTCGTCGATTTATGAATGTCTCGTCGACGGTTATCCTCTGCGCGGCGCCGAAAACAAGACTTGCGTCGAAGGGCTCGACCTTATCGGCTCGCGTATCGACCTCGTCGGCGCCGAACTCGAACTCATCAACAAGCCCAACCGCGAACGCGTGTTGCGCACTCTGCTCGAAGATTTCAAAGCAAACTACGACTACATTATCATCGACTGCTCGCCTTCGTTAGGACTTATCACCGTCAACGCTCTTACTGCCGCCGACTCGGTGATTATCCCCGTGCAAGCCGAATATTTTGCCCTCGAAGGCATCAGCAAACTTCTTAACACCATCCGCATTATCAAGTCGAAACTCAATCGCGCGCTCGAAATCGAAGGTTTCCTGCTGACGATGTACGACGCTCGTCTGCGCTTGGCTAACCAAATCTACGAGGAACTCAAAGGCCACTTCGGCGACATGGTGTTCAACACGGTCATTCCGCGCAACATCCGCCTGAGCGAAGCGCCCAGCCACGGGCTGCCCGCCATTCTATACGACCCCGACAGCAAGGGCGCTACGAGTCACCTTCAACTCGCTAAAGAACTTCTCGAACACAACAAATAAACACAATGTCAACACCAAAACGCAACGCCTTGGGACGCGGGCTCGACTCGCTTATCTCTATGGACGACATACAGACCGGCGGCTCGTCGGCTATCAACGAAATCGACCTCGACAGCATCTCTCCCAATCCGGAGCAGCCGCGTACGACCTTCGACGAGGAGTCGCTCAACGAATTGGCTACTTCCATTCGCGAACTGGGCATCATCCAGCCGCTCACTCTCCGCGAAACCGCCGACGGTCGCTATCAGATTATCTCCGGCGAACGCCGCTATCGCGCCGCCCGCTTGGCAGGACTCTCTACCGTGCCCGCCTACATCCGCGAGGCAAACGAGAGCGAACTCACCGAAATGGCGCTCATCGAAAACATCCAACGCGAAGACCTTAACGCCATCGAGATTGCGCTGACGTTCAAAAAACTCATCGAGCAATATCACCTGACGCAAGAGCAACTGAGTGCGCGAATCGGCAAGAAACGCGCTACCATTGCCAACTTCTTGCGACTCATCAAGCTGCCCGCCGAGGTGCAACTCGGACTCCGCGACAAGCGCGTCGACATGGGACACGCTCGCGCTCTGCTCGCCGTCGACGACCCCAAGATGCAACTCAAACTCTACAACGAAATCCTTCGCCGCGGCTTGTCGGTGCGCCAGGTCGAGGAACTCGCCAAGCAGTATAACGCTGCCGACGGCGATGCGCCGCGCCGTGCGTCGTCGAGCACTTCCAAAGAGTTTGAATCGCTCAAACGACACCTTTCGCAGTCGTTCCACACCCCCGTGCAGTTCTCTTGCAACAGCCAAGGTAAAGGAAAAATTTCATTTCCTTTCAAAAATGAAGAGGAACTTGAGAAATTAATTACTATCTTTGACCGCTTAAAAGGAAACCTCGACAATTAGCGACGAGGCGCACCGGGCATTTCGCCGATGTTGTAAGTGTCGGCGCGTCGCAAAATGTTTAACAAATTTGAAAATTTTGACTAAAATAAACGACATAGTAAAAGAAATGATAAAAAAGCGGGTAGCAATGCTCCTGCTTTTGGTCGTTTCGCTTCCATTTTGTATATTTGCTGATGAAATAACTCCCGACGGGGAAATCAGCAACATCACAATTCCGGAGCGTACGAGTCGAAAAGTAGAGCCCAAAGCGGGCTCGACGAAGCTTTTCGTTGCCGGCGACAGTCTTGACCGAGCCGATCGGCTGCGGATAACGCCGGAGCCTGCCGACACGTCGGCACTCGCTGCGGACAGCATCCAACAATCTGTGATGAGAGCCTCGCTGACGGCGGATTCCCTCAAAATTGACAGCATCCCCAAAGAATTTTCTCGTCGGCGAAACATCAACCTCAATCCCACGCGTGCCGTGTGGCTCTCGGCGCTTTGCCCCGGATTGGGACAAATCTACAACCGGCGATATTGGAAGTTGCCGATTGTTGTAGGCGGTTTTGTCGGCTTGTCGTACGCCACTTCGTGGAACAATCGTATGCTTACCGACTACACCAAAGCCTACCGCGACATTATGGACAGCGACCCGACAACCAAAAGTTATATGGATTTCTTCCCTCCAAACACCAAGGAGAGCGAAATCGATGAAGCCTGGTTGAAAAAGTCGTTGAAGTCGAAAAAGAATTTTTACCGCCGTAACCGTGACCTCTGCATCATCGGTATGGTTGGTCTTTATTTGATAAATATCGTCGATGCCTACGTCGATGCTACTTTATCGCATTTCGACATCTCTCCCGACCTGTCGCTCCAGGTGGCGCCAACGGTGCTCGGCACTGACCGCGTCGCCGACACGTCGCCGGGTATCCGGTGTGCGTTAACTTTTTAACACAGAGAGAAATGAAAAAATTATTGGCACTCCTCATCCTCGCCGGCTCGGCTGTTTCCGCCGCTGCCGGTCCTTCTGTGCTTTCAATCAAGGAAAGTATCACCGACGATGCTATCGTCTATCCATATAGTTTTGAAACCAACACGGATTCGCTTCGCAACAACTGGTATCTGAAGAATTTCGCCGTGCTCGACACCGACGTGCAGCTCAAAAACGACGTTCCCACAACCAAAGAGGACTACATCGAGCGTCTGCAAGCGCTGCCGACCATCATCGAGATGCCCTACAACGACGTTGTGCGCTCCTACATCAATATGTACACCGGTAAGCGCCGCGGTCTCGTCGAGCAAATGCTCGGCTTGAGCATCTACTATATGCCGTTCTTCGAGCAAGCGCTCGAAAAAGAGGGGCTGCCCATCGAACTTAAATACCTGCCCGTCATCGAAAGCGCCATCAACCCCGACGCCGTTTCGCCTGCCGGGGCTGCCGGACTTTGGCAATTTATGATTGGCACGGCTAAAGACATGGGGCTGACCGTCAATACCCTCGTCGACGAGCGTCGCGACCCGATTCGCTCTTCCGAGGCTGCCGCTCGTTATCTCAAGCAACTCTACAACAAATACGGCGACTGGTCGCTCGCTATTGCTTCCTACAACTGCGGTCCCGGCAACGTCCAAAAGGCTCTGCAACGCGCCGGTAGCGGCAAAAAAGACTTCTGGGACATCTACTATTACCTCCCGAAAGAAACCCGCGGCTACGTCCCCGCTTTCATCGCTGCAAACTATGTGATGAACTACTACGAAGACCACAACATCGGCAAAGCGCTCTCAAAACGCCCCATCGTGACCGATACCGTTATGGTCAAGCAAGACATCTATTTCGAGCAAATCTCCGAAGTGCTCGGAATTCCTATCCAAGAACTGAAAATTCTCAATCCTCAATATCGCAAAAACATTATTCCCGGTAACACGCATCCCTATGCGCTCACATTGCCGTCGAAGCAGTGTTTCGCTTACATCTCGAGCGAAGACAGCATCAAAAACCACAAGTCGGACATCTACGGCCATCGCTCGGAAGTCAACATCGCCGACCAGTCGGGCGACTATACGACTATCGAAAAACGCATCACAAAGTCGCACAGAGTGCGTAGCCGTGAGACAATCTCGCAAGTGGCTCGCAAATACGGTGTCACCACTTCGCAGATTAAGAAGTGGAACGGCTTGCGTTCCGGCAAACTCAGAAAGAATCAGGTGCTGAAAATCTATGTAACGCAGCGCGTCAAAGTGCCTGTCGAAAACAAAGAGCAAACCAAGCCGACTCCGCAAGAACAGGAAACGACAACTGCTCAGGTCGACAACTCAACTACGGAAGTCGACGAAACGACTACCGAAGAACCTGTTGTAGAAGAGCCGAAGCCGGTGAAAACCGACGCAGTGAAGTATCACAAAGTGCGCCGCAACGAAACTCTCAGCAGCATCGCTCGTCGCTACGGCATCACCGTCAGCCAACTCAAGCGGTGGAACGGCTTGCGTAGCAACACCGCAAAAGTAGGCACTACGCTCAAGGTGTCGAATCCGTCGAAACAGACTACGACTACGACAATGACCAATAAGACCGACAACGAAAAGCAGAAATACTACACCGTCAAGCGCGGCGACTCGCTCTCGTCGATTGCCGACCGGTTCGGCGTGACGGTCGCTCAACTCCGCGAGTGGAACGGCATCGAAGACAATAACATCAACGCCGGCGTGCGCATTGCTGTCGATGCATCGGCTTCTCGCAGAGTGTCGAAGACCGAATCGAAGTCGGAAGTCAAGACTACGACCTATACTGTCAAGAAAGGCGAAGGTCTGGGCGCGATTGCCGAACGCCACGGCATGACTCTGCAAGAAATCCGCGAGCTTAACGGTTTGAAGGATAACAACATCCAAGCAGGACAGAAACTTAAAGTGACCGGAAAAGCATCGGATGAACGCACTGAATCGAAGCCGGAAGTCAAGACTACGACCTATACTGTCAAGAAAGGCGAAGGTCTGGGCGCGATTGCCGAACGCCACGGCATGACTTTGCAAGAAATCCGCGAACTTAACGGTCTGAAGGACAACAACATCCAAGCAGGACAGAAACTCAAAGTGACTGGAAAAGCATCGGAAGAACGCACCGAAAAGCAGAACGCCAAGCCGACGACCTATACCGTTAAGAAAGGCGACAACCTTGGCACTATTGCCGAACGCTTCGGCGTCACCGTCGACCAACTCCGTGACTGGAACGGCATAAAAGGCAACAACATCCAAGCCGGACAAACGCTCACCGTCGGCGGAGGCAAGTCGTCATCGTCGTCGAAGTCCGGCAGCTCGAAGTCCGGCAAGACGAAGACCCACAAAGTGCGCTCCGGCGAGTCGCTCGGCGTAATTGCCGAAAAATACGGAACAACGGCTTCCGCCATCCGTAAAGCAAACGGCATCAAAGGCGACAACATCAAAGCCGGACAGACACTCAAAATCCCCGCAAAGTAACATCGAAACACCCTGAAGAAAGATATTTTCAACCGCCACCGAGCGAATTAGGAAAGACAAATATACCCTTATCCGATTCTCAGCGAACCGAGTAAGGGTATATTTGTAATTTTTAAAAAAAAAGCGTATTGATGAGATGTTTTTGTTGCATTTTTGTCATTTTATTGTATTATGTTTTATATCTTTGTAAAATATCAACGAATTAAACACATAAACCAAATATAATAGGTGTTTGAAAGAAATGGTTTAAAACATACTTGGTTATCATAGAAATTTTCAAGAGCTTTTGTCTTGTCAATTGCTTTGTTTATAACTGTTATGCGCTTTGTCTTAGAGATCTCTTCGATAAAAAAAGTTTCTTCCAATAGAACCTATGGAAATGTTTAGATAACAGATGAGTTAGTAAAGATGTTAGAAGAAAATTGTAATACTATTGCTAAACCATTTGTAAAATGGGCTGGAGGGAAAAGTTCTCTAATAAAGCAACTTATAGAGCACTTGCCGCAAAACTTCGGTGAACAGCATAATGTGACGTACATTGAACCTTTTGTTGGTGGAGGTGCAATGCTTTTTTACATGTTAACACATTACTCCAACATAAAAAGGGCTATCATTAACGATGTTAATGACGACTTGATTAATTGTTATTTATTTATTAAAAATAATCCGAAAAGATTAATAGTATTACTACGCAGTATAAAGGAAGAGTATAATAATCTAGATACTTTAGATAATAAAACTCAATACTATTATCGAATTAGAGAAAGATATAACAATGGCGAATTTGAAACATTAGAGCGAACCGCTTATTTTATCTTTCTTAACAAAACTTGCTTCAATGGATTATATCGGGTAAATACTAGAGGTAAATTTAATGTGCCTTTTGGTAAATATATGCATCCTAATATCTGTGATGAAGAACTTATTATGGCAGATCATAAAGTTTTGCAAAAAGTAGATATATATGTGGGAAGCTACGAAAATGTTATAAAACACTTGGCTAAAGGATATAACTTCATTTATATTGACCCACCATATAGACCGCTTTCCGGATCTGCATGTTTTATAGAATATACTCATACAACATTTGATGACAAGGAACAAGAAAAACTAAAGATATTCTGTGATAAACTTACAAATAAAGGATGTAAGATTCTACAAAGTAATTCGAATTCTATAGATGATGATGGTTTACCTTATTTCGAGAAATTGTATGACTCATATACAATTAATCGAATATTAGCGCATAGATTTATAAATGCCTATGCGGGAAAACGAGAAAAGGAAACGGAATTACTCATTATGAATTACTAATACAAAATATATAATAATTACAATATATGGCGTTACTAACAACCTCTCAGATTCAAACCATTAAAGAGCATATGACTAATGAATTATCAGTGCTTACAAAGAAGTTTAAAGCAAAAAAGACTCCTTACGATATCCAGTCAGTTTTGCTGAATGAATTGGAATACTACCTTTCAAAAGGGTGGGAAGAAGTTTCCAGGTCAAAATATAAGGCAAAAATCCAAAAACTCAAACCTGTAGGAAGAAGATTTGAGGATGATATTTGGTGTATGTTTTATAATCTTGGCTTTAGGCATTTGAATTATGATGAAAATCTAGTAGTACAATGGGGGAAAAATCCGGAGGACAAACACCAGTTGGATGTTGTTGCTATTGGTGATGAAGCCATATTTGTTGTGGAGTGTAAAGCGACAGAAAATTTCAGACCGGCATCATTCAAAAAGGATATAGATGATATGCGTTTATATAAGGATGGTGTAGCTAAAGCTTTGCGTCAAATCTATGGAGAGGATAAAAAAGTAAAATTTATTTTTGCTACGCGCAACTATACATTTTCAGAGGGTTGTGACGACGAGAAACGTTTAGCAGAAAATAAGATATTCCAATTTACTGATAATACATACGACTACGTTAATAGTCTTATAAAGGCATATAAATCAACTGTAATGTATCAATTCTATGGATTAATGTTCCGACAAGAGCGCATTAATAATAATAAAATCCGAGTCCCTGCGTTAAAAGGAACAATGGGTGGTTATGATTATTATATGCTCTCTATAGAACCTGCTACACTATTAAAGATTGGTTTTGTATTGCATCGTACAAGGGTGAACACACAGATTACGATGCCAACATATCAGAGGTTGCTTGTGCCATCACGATTAAAGGGTATTGGAGAATTTATAGATAAAAAGAATGGATATTTTCCTAACTCTGTAATTATCAATTTTGACAATTCCGAGCGTAAAAACAGAATTCAATTTGATTTGGCGTCCGGTGGCTCTGATGATACAAAAACAAAATTGGGATATCTTACAATCCCGAATGCTTATTGCATTGCGTATATAATTGATGGTCAACATCGTGTATATGGATATGCAGGTTCTAAATACAAAGATACTAATACAATTCCTGTTGTTGCTTTCGATGGTTTGCCGGCAGACGAGCAGCTTAGAATCTTTATGGATATTAACGAAAATCAAAAAGCAGTCAGTCCAAGTTTGAGATTAGATTTAAATGAGGATTTAAACTGGGATTCTCCTTACCTAAATTCTCGTCTAAAAGCACTGCGTTCTTCTATTATAAAAACGATTGGTAGAGATAGCAATAGCGTTTTAAGTCGTAGAATAGCAATCGGTGAAGATTCAGCTCAACTTCAATTAAAGCCTTTTGATACTGCTTTATCCAAATCATCATTGCTTCCTAAAGCTACCGCAAAAGAGTTTACTGATCATACAGATGTATGTCTATACAACATTAAGTGTACTAACCATAACGACGCTATGCGTGACGCCAGGAAACGAATATCTAATTTAATAAAAGATAGTTATGGTTATGTTTATCACAAAATGATAGATGAGCATAAAGAAGAATACGAAACATTCATTGAGTGTAATCGTGGTACTTTTGCATTTGTAACAATAATTGCATCATTGAATGAATTCCTCATTCGAAGAGGCACATTATCACAAAAATCAAGTACAAAAGAACAGATAGACTCAATGTCTCCGTATTTTGATGCTTTGATCAACTATTTGTGCAATATGCCACTAGATGACCAAAGACAAATTCGCTTAATCAAAGGTCAGGGGGCAGACACTCTATGGCTTCGAATGTATCAAAATGCTATCAATAAACAGAAACCTGAATATAATCCGGAAGGTTTAGAAGGTTGGTTAGAAACACAGGATAAAGATTTACAAGAAGAAGGGAAAACCTGTGGTCAGCAGATCGAGAGTATCATTAAGGATAAAATCCTAATAAAACTTGAAGATCTGTATGGGGATTTATGGGAAAGTAAAGTGAAGAAGATAAAGGGTAAATGCCTTCAGCGTATGGACGACAGTGATGATAATCAGGATTGGACAGATCTTATGACATTACAAGATTACAAAGAGATTATTGAAAGCCATTGGAATGTTCAGAAAGAAGGCGATGATTTGTTTGCGACATTTGAGACAGAATTTGCGATAAAAGTATCGGATTCATTTAAAACAAAGACAGACAAACTTCAATGGATAACCGATTTAATAAAGTTCAGTAAAGCGTGGACTACAACTAAAGGAAAAGCCCTTTCACGTGCAGAGGTAAATGAAATTCAAACAATATTGCAAAGTTTGGCGCCGACAGAAGATATATAATGGTTAATTATAACGAGTTTTGTCAGAAAGATATCACACTCCGTGATTACCAGCAGCTTGCTAAAGAGAAAATTTTTGGCAAGTGGAATTGTGTTGACAATATATTATATCAAATGCCAACAGGTACAGGTAAAACTCGATTATTTACGTCTATAATTCGTGATATCAATGTGTGGGGGCTCAGACACAATATTAGTTTTCGAATATTGATTATTGCCCATCGAAGCGAGTTGATTGAACAAAGTTCCCGCAGTCTAGATAAATATCATATTAAGCATGGTGTTTTAGCAGGGACGATGAAGGATAAGCGAGATTTAACTCAAGCTATTCAGGTTGCGTCTATACAAACGATTACTCACCCATCAAATCGATGTTTAATTGAAGATCTTCAGTTCGACTTCATTATTATTGATGAGGCGCATCATGCAGTTGCTAATTCTTATCAAAAATTATGGAAGTTCTGCCCAAATTCTAAGAAATTGGGAGTCACTGCAACTCCTTGGAGAATGAATAATAGCGGATTTACGCAAATCTTTGATGCTTATATTCCATCGATGACTATCAAAGAGTTTATTCAAAAGGGGTGGTTAGCGGCATATCGGTACTATTCTATTCCATCTAACTCTGATATTATAAAATCAATTGAATCTATTCGAGACTTTGATATAGAAGGAGATTATAAAAGTAGTGCTTTAACACAAGTCTTTGATACGTCTAAAATTCGAGCAGAACTGTATAATAGTTATGCAAAGAACGCATTAGGTAAAAAAGGTATCATATATAGTATATCTCGTGAACACAGTGAACATATTTGTTCTCAATATCGCAGTCATAATATTACAATTGAAAACATTGATAGCGAAACTCCGGCAAAGACTCGAGAAAGAATTATAAATGCTTTTAAAAGCGGAGAAATAGATATAATTGTAAATGTTGACATCTTTTCTGAAGGTTTTGACTGCCCTGATATTGAATTTATTCAATTAGCTAGACCAACTAAATCATTAGTAAAATATATCCAACAAGTTGGTCGAGGATTAAGGAAAAATGGGAATAAACGTTGTATTATTTTAGATAATGTAGGTATGTACTCTCGTTTTGGACTACCTGATGAAGATCGTGATTGGGAATCATTTTTTTATGGTGACAAAACAGAATATAACGTAGAAAGACCTCGTTCATATAATGTCAAAAGCTTAAATGAATGCAAATATCAAGATCTCAGCGAAGGAAATGAAGAAATGATTCTTATACAGGATCTAGATAATTTACAGATTCCGGACTTGAAAGATTCTACTCAATATGTTCCAAATGAACCAATTGATTTCCCACAAGATGACAAGGAATTCCATTTTGTTATCACAAGTAAGCGTTTTAATTCAGGGAAATATATTATTGAAGAAAATGAAGAAGGCTTCTTTATTGTGAATACTCGTACACAAAACAGAATGCTATTATTAAAAATGAAAACAATGCCGGGAGGTATAATTGTAGTTTCTAAGGAGCGTAATAAAAAATTGTTTACTATAATTAAGACTCTATCAAAAACGACTTTATATACGGCTGTTAGTCAAATTGTAGGCACATTACAAATTGATGGATTATTATTAAGGTTTACATCTTTCGATAAATCAAAAACAAATGTTACTGTAACTGTTTAATTGACTCGCAGTTTTGAAGTTTTGGTGGCGATTTTGTATGGATTTGTCGGATTTTTCTTACTTTTGCAATATACATATAATAAATAGCAATGAAACGATTGATAAGAATAATTATGTTAGCAATGTGTGCGTTGACGGCAGTAAATTCGGGTGCGGCACCGGCGCCCGAGGTTGTTGAAAAAGTGATAAACGACTTGACGGGACGTTATCCCGACCATGGCGATGCCGTGGCGGCAGGGGTTCGCCAGGTGGCGCGACTTTGGACGGATGCCGACGGTTCAGATGCCGAATTTGCCGACTTCTGCGCGGCAAACTTTATCGCCGACGAGGCGCAGCGCACCGCCGCGTTCCTCAAAATCAGCGAGTATATCGAAACCATCAACGGCTATTTCAACGAGATGACGCTCGGACTGCAGCGAAATCTGCACGAAGATACCGGCGAACTGCTCGACATCGACAAGCAGTTTGGCGCCTACAACCCGGCTTCGCATTTCACCGACGACATGTATGCCAACAAAATTGCGTTTGCGGTGGCGCTCAACTTCGCGCAGCTTTCGTTGGACCGTAAGGAGCAACTCGGCGACAATCGGCTGGCGTGGGCTGAGGCTCGTCTGGGCGACGTGTTTGCCTATCGTGTGCCTGCCGACGTGCAGCAGCACGTGTCGGACATCCTCGCTGCCGCCGACATCTACATCTCCGACTACAATATTTATATGGGCAACTTGCTCACGTCGAAGGGCAAAACGCTCTTCCCGGCGGATATGCGTCTGCTCTGCCACTGGAATCTGCGCGACGAAATCAAGGCTAACTACGGTCGCGGCGCCGAGGGCGTCGAAAAGCAACGCATCATCTACGACGTGATGCGCCGTGTCGTCGACCAGTCGATTCCCGTGGAGGTTATCAACAGCAACCGCTACCAATGGAATCCGACGACCAACGCCCTTACGCTCGACGGCAAGCCCGTTGAGGCGCATCCGGAGACGAATGTGCGCTACAGCCGCCTGCTCGACAACTTCCACGCCGAACAACTCGTCGACCGCTATTGCGGCAACACCGCTATCGACCGCAACTTCAACGAAGATATGGAAATCTCCGTCGACCGCGCCGAAGCAATCTTCCGTCAATATCTGTCGGCACCCGAGATGAAGCAAATCGGCAAGCTCATCGCAAAACGTCTGGGTCGCAAACTTGCGGCGTACGACATCTGGTACGACGGCTTTAAGGCACGCAGCACGATGAACGAGGACGAACTGAGCGCTCTGACGCGTGCAAAATATCCCAACGCGGAGGCTCTTAATGCCGGATTGCCAGAAATTCTCACCAAACTTGGCTTCAGCACGGAGCGTGCGGCATGGCTCAGCGAGCGCATTACGGTCGACGCAGCGCGGGGTAGCGGGCATGCTTGGGGTGCCGAGCATCGTCGCCAGCAGTCGCATCTGCGCACGCGCATTCCCGCTTCGGGTATGGATTATAAGGGCTACAACATCGCTATCCACGAGTTCGGTCACAACGTCGAGCAAACCATCTCGCTCTACGACGTAGACTATTTCATGCTCCACGGTGTGCCGA
>JAQXVL010000018.1 GCA_029224905.1 Bacteroidales bacterium | reverse complement strand
TTTGTGGCGCAACGTGTTATGGTTGCTTGAAGAGTTCTTTGATGGTACCTAACGAGCCGAGGACGTTGGTTGCCTCATAGGGCAAGTAGACGGTCTTCGTTGCCGGTCCGGTAGCCATTTCTTTGAGCGTTTCGATATATTTTACCGCCAACTGGTAAGCGGCAGGGTCGGAGTTGGTCTGACGGAGCGCTTCGGCAACGCGTTCGATGGCTTTTGCTTCAGCTTCTGCTTGCAGGATTTTAGCCTCCGCTTCGCCTTGAGCCACGAGAATTTGCGACTCTTTGTCGGCGCGAGCGCGGTTGACTTGCGACTCTTTTTGACCTTCCGATTGAAGAATCATCGAGGCTTTTTCGCCTTCCGCCTTAAGAATCTTTGCGCGGCGTTCGCGTTCGGCTTGCATCTGTTGCTCCATGGCGTCGCGTACGGTTTCGGGCGGCGTGATGTCTTGGAGTTCGACGCGGTTGATTTTTACGCCCCACTTGTTAGTGGCGTCGTCGAGCACGGAGCGCAGTTTTTGATTTATGGTGTCGCGCGAGGTAAGCGTCTCGTCGAGTTCGAGTTCGCCGATGATGTTACGTAGCGTGGTTTGCGTAAGTTTTTCGATGGCGTTGGGAAGGTTGTCGATTTCGTAGACCGATTTGAACGGGTCGGTGATTTGGAAATAGAGCAACGCATTGATACGCGTCGTGACGTTGTCTTTTGTAATCACGCTTTGTTCGGGGAAGTCGTAGACTTGTTCGCGGAGGTCGATGACGTCCGACATTTTGACGATAGTAACGTCGCCGCGCAGACCTCTGACGGTCTGGCGAACGTAGACTTTACGCGGGCGGTCGAGAATCGGCCAGATGATGTTGATACCCGACGAAAGCGTGCTGTGATAGCGACCGAGACGCTCGATGATTTTTGTCTCGCTTTGGCGTATCACTTTCAGTCCGCTCATAACAAACAGAATTGCTACGAGGGCAATCAGAATAACGATGTAAAGCGTTCCCATAAGATTATTGTTTAGGTTTGACTGTTAAAACTATACTGTCGATGCTTAGGACAACGACTTTATCGCCTTTTTCGATGTGCGCCGATTGGGCAGCCACGGCTTTCCAGTCGTCGCCGTCTATGCGAACTCGCCCCGTAGCGGCTGCTTCGTCGATAGTCTCGGTGACCACGGCTTCGCGACCGATGAGCGCTTCGACGCCGCTCTTACGCTCTTCCGACTTGCGGTTGTGGAAGAGTCGGATGATGACGGGGCGGAAGAAGACGAGCGCGATGAGCGAAGCCACGGCAAAAACGACCACTTGCCACGTCAGCGATGCGCCGCAGCCGGCGGCAATGGCTGCCACCAAAGCCCCGAGCGACAAGCACACGGCGGCAAATCCCGACGTTGCTATTTCGATGACAAAGAGCACGAGTGCTGCAATTATCCAAATCTGCCAAAGTTCCATACGCGCTATTGTCTGTTAGGTTGTCCGAGGAAGTCGAAGTTGTCGACATAGATTTCCGTCACGGTGTGTTTGATGGTGTTTTTGTCTTCCCACACGCGGGTGCGGATTTTGCCTTCGATGTAGAGTTTAGCGCCTTTGCGGATGTATTTGTCGGCAAATTCGGCGTTTTTGCCCCACATCACGATGTTGTGCCACTCGGTTTTTTCGGGCACGTTGACGCCTGCGGCTGTGGTGTAGGCGCGCTCGGTTGTGGCGAGCGAGAACGATGCAATGGGCTTGTTTTCAGCCATATAACGAATCTCGGGGTCGCGACCGACGTTGCCTATCAGGATTGCTTTGTTGACTGACATTGTTGTTAGACTTTAAGTTGCTATTTTACAGAAGCCTTAAGACCCTCGACGACGGCGTTGGTAAAACCGCAGGCTTCCATGCGGTTAAGTCCTTTGATGGTGATTCCGCCGGGGGTTGTAACGCGGTCGATTTCGGCTTCGGGATGCGTTCCGTTTTCTTGGAGAAGCATCACTGCGCCTTTGACGGTTTGTTCTACGATAGCCTGCGCCTGAGCAGGGTATAGACCGAGCTCCACGGCGCCTTCGACGGCAGCGCGGACGTAGCGCAGCGCGTATGCCGTACCACAGGAGCACAGCGCGGTGGCGGCACCCATCAGACGCTCTTCGATGACGGCAACTTTACCCAGTAGGTTGAAGATATCGACAACCGTGTCGACTTGCTCTTCGCTCGCTCCGTCGTGGGCTATTACGGTCATGCTTTCGCCAATCGAGATGGCTGTGTTGGGGATGGCGCGGAAAATCGTCGGCGTGCGTGTTTCTTCGGTGAAAATCTCGCGGAGATGTTCGATTGGCACACCGGCAACAACCGACACGATGATTTGGTCGCTGCGCAAAGTACACAGTATCTCTTTTGCTACAGTATCGATGAGCCAGGGCTTTACGGCTACGATGATGACGTCGGCGCCTAATGCCGATTCACAGTTGTTGGTCGTTGTTTCGACGTTGGGATGACGCTCTCGAAGTTTGTCGAGTTTCGGCTCCGTGCGATTCGACGCCGAGATGGTGTTATGATGCGCAAAAACATGGTTGGAAGCAAGCCCTGCGGCGATTGCTCCTCCCATGTTTCCGCAACCGATGATTGATATTTTCATTAATCTCTGTTTGTGCTAAAAGTGTTTTAATCTTCGGTGTATTCGCCCGACGGGGTTTCTTCCTCGTCGTCGTCGACGGCAATAACCGGTTCGGTGCCGTCTTTAGCGAAGAGTTGCGCTTTGATTTTTGCTTCGATTTCGTTGGCGAGTTCTTCGTTCTCCATAAGGAGTTTCTTGACGGCGTCGCGACCTTGAGCGAGTTTGCTTCCGTCGTAAGAGAACCACGATCCGCTCTTCTTTATGATGTCGAGCGCCACGCCGAGGTCGATAAGTTCGCCGCTACGCGACACGCCTTCGCTGAAGATGAGGTCGAACTGAGCGCGTTTGAAAGGAGGCGCCACCTTGTTTTTTACAACCTTAACTTTGGTGAGGTAGCCGAGCGTTTCTTCGCCTTTCTTGATGGCAGAAGAGCGACGGATGTCGATTCGCACCGAGGCGTAGAATTTGAGGGCGTTACCGCCGGTGGTGGTTTCGGGATTACCCCAAGTTATGCCGATTTTGTCGCGCAATTGGTTGATGAAGATACAGGTTGTTTTCGTTTTCGAAATCGTACCGGTAAGTTTTCGGAGCGCTTGCGACATCAGTCGAGCCTGCAGACCCATTTGCTTGTCGCCCATAACGCCTTCGATTTCAGCCTTCGGGGTGAGAGCGGCAACCGAGTCGATAACGATGATGTCGATAGCCGACGAGCGGATGAGTTGGTCGGCAATTTCGAGGGCTTGTTCGCCGTTGTCGGGTTGGGCAATCCAAAGATTGTTGACGTCGACGCCGAGTTTTTCGGCATAGAAGCGGTCGAAAGCGTGTTCGGCATCGATGATAGCGGCAATTCCGCCTTGCTTTTGCGCTTGAGCGATGGCGAGGGTTGCCAGGGTGGTTTTACCCGACGATTCCGGACCGTAGATTTCGATGATACGTCCGCGGGGATATCCGCCCACGCCCAGAGCGTAGTCGAGACCGATGATGCCGCTCGGAATCACTTCGATGTCTTCGATATTGTCGTCGCCGAGTTTCATGATTGTTCCGCGACCGAAGTCTTTCTCTATCTTTGCCATAGCGTTGTTGAGCGCCTTGAGCTTTTCGCTCGAAACGGGCTCTTTCGCTTTCTTGTCTGCGGTTTTCTTTTCCATATTCTGTGTTTTTGAAGTTTATTTCTTAAGTTCGAGTATCTGGTTGGCACTGTCTTTGGTGTTGACCTTATTGATGATGTCGGTCACTGTGCCGGTTTCGTCGATGAGGAATGTTGTGCGAACGGTGCCCATGCTCTCGCGGCCGCACATCTTCTTGAGTTGCCACACGCCGAAGGCTTCGTTGAGCGTCTTTTCGGTGTCGGCGATGAGGGTGAACGGCAGGCTGTGTTTCTCGGCAAACTTGGCGTGCGACGCCGCGCTGTCTTTGCTCACGCCGACCACTTCGTAGCCCGCAGCTTGGAGGCTGTCGTAGCCGTCGCGCAGGCTGCATGCCTCGGCGGTGCAGCCGGGTGTATTGTCTTTCGGATAGAAATATATGATGAGTTTCTTGCCGGCAAAGTCAGCGGCTTTTATCTCTCGTCCTTGTGCATCTGTTCCCAGTATTGCCGGGATTTTATCTCCTACTTTCATATCTTGTTGGTTTTTGTTTCTGTTGCAAAGTTAGTTGTTGCCTCGGGCAACGATTTTGTACTGCTATGTTAATTAATGTTTAACTTCCACTTTTTTTGTCGGCGGAAGGTTGTTGTTTCGGCGGTCGATAGCATCAACAACGCTGCGAGCCAGATTGCGGAAAGCCTCGCCCGACACGGTGTTGGTGATTGCGGCAGGCGTACCTTTGTCGCCGTTGTCGCAGATGCTTGCCACTAAGGGAATCTGCGCGAGCGTATCGACGCCGAGTGCTTCGGCGAGGCGCGTTCCGCCGCCGTTGCCGAAGATGTAGTAGCGTTCGTCGGGATGTTCGGCGGGCGTAAACCACGACATATTTTCGACGATACCGAGTACGGGGACGTTGACTTGCGGGCTGCGGAACATGCTGATTCCCTTACGCGCGTCGGCGAGCGCCACTTCTTGCGGCGTGGTGACGACGATAGCGCCGGTGATGGCGAGCGTTTGCACGAGGGTGAGGTGGATGTCGCTTGTGCCGGGAGGCATGTCGATGAGGAAGTAGTCGAGGTCGCCCCAATTGGCGTCGCTGATGAGTTGTTTAAGGGCGTTGCTTGCCATTCCGCCACGCCAGAGCACGGCATTGTCTTTCTCGACGAGGAAACCGATTGATAGGAGTTTCACGCCGAATTTTTCGACAGGCGCGATGAGGTTGCGGCCGTCGACTTGGTCCATATAGACCGGTTCGTCTTCGACGCCGAACATTTTAGGCACCGACGGTCCGAAGATGTCGGCGTCGAGCAGCCCGACTTTGTAGCCCAGCGAAGCGAGAGCCACGGCGAGGTTGCTTGCAACGGTCGACTTTCCGACGCCGCCTTTTCCCGACGAGATGCCAATGATGTTGCGCACGCCCGGCAGAAGTCTTGCCGGAGCCTTTGCCTCTTGGCGATATTTCACGGCGATGTTGCCTTTGATGTCGACGTCTTCGCTGATGTAGGTTGCGATAGCCGTTTCGGCGGCGCGTACCACCGACTTGACGAACGGGTCGGTAGGGCGGTCGAAGATGAGCGAGAACGACACTTTCATCCCGTCGATGCGAATGTCGTCTTCCACCATTTCGGCTTCGACAAGATTTTTGCCGTTGCCGGGGTAGCGCACTTTAGCAAGTGCTTCGAGGATGAGTGCCGGATATAAAGTTATGTCCATTTTTATTTTCGTTTAGATGTTGTTTTGAAATTTTTTGTCGGTTTCGAGCGTACCGCGCGAGAAACTGCGGTAGGTGTCGTACTCGATTTCGATGTCGGGTTCGACGAGCGTAGTCGCGGCATCAAGGTGCCACTTGATGTATTTTATCGTCAGTCCGCGAGCGAGCCATTGGCGTTCGTAGAAGGTGCGAATCTCGAGGATGTCGTCAGCTAGCCCGGAGTGGTAGAGGTCGTCGGTGTCGACGTCGGTGGCAAGTCGGTTGAGTCGGACCATCTCGTGAGTGTAGGTGTAGAGGAACGGGCTGTCGGTCTTGAGATGAATAATTCCGTCGGGGCGAAGTATCTGACGGTAAAGGTTTTGGAATCGCACCGACGTGAGACGCTTGTTCACTTTTTTCATCTGCGGGTCGGGGAAGGTTATCCAGATTTCGGCAACTTCTCCGGGAGCGAAAAACTCGTTGATGAGTTCGATGTTAGTGCGCAGAAAAGCGACGTTTGTCATGCCTTCGTCGACCGATTGTCGTGCGCCGGTCCACATTCGTGCGCCCTTGATGTCGACGCCGATGAAGTTGCGGTTGGGATATTTCTTGGCGAGCCCGACGGCATATTCGCCCTTGCCGCAGCCGAGTTCGAGCACTATCGGATTGTCGTTCTTAAAGAAGTCGCTGTTCCACTTTCCGCGCAGGGCAAAACCTTCGGCTTTGAGCCGCGAATAGGGGTATTGGAAGACGTTGAAGAACGTCTCCATTTCGCCGAATTTTTTCAGTTTATTCTTGCCCATACGCTCTATTTTGTGCCAAATTTGATGAATTCCACTTTGCCTGAAGCCAATGCGCAGCGCAGCACGTAGACTTTCGCCGAGTATGCGCCGAGGTTGAATTCAACCGACGTTGCCGCCGGGCTTTTTGTCGAAAGCACGATGCCGCTCAGGTCGTAGACCGTTGCCATCTCGATTTGTTCGGTAGCCGAAGCGCGGAGCACGTCGCCGCTGAATGTCACTTTGACAG
The DNA here is from genome assembly GCA_029224905.1 of Bacteroidales bacterium. Lineage (GTDB taxonomy): Bacteria > Bacteroidota > Bacteroidia > Bacteroidales > Muribaculaceae > Limisoma. The sequence goes on along the minus strand of JAQXVL010000018.1, from coordinate 3,492 downwards.
CGCTTTCCAGAGCTGATACTTCTGAGGTGTTCGACACTTGGAAGTCGCGCCACTGCTCAGCCGCTTTGTAGAGCATTTCCGACTGTTTGTCGACTTTGAGCACTACCGCCGATTGGTCGATGCCTTCCCAGACTGCTTCGCCGAGCGTCGGGGGCACGGCAGGACGCGCGTTGAAGTAGCGCAAGGCGGTCCAGTTGCGGAATGCGCCGGTGCCGATATGCTCGACGGTCGACGGAATGGAGAATTCCACGATGTCGGTCCAGTCGGTGAATGCGTAGTCGCCGATGCGTTTTACCGATTCGGGCATCGGGTCCATTTCGGTCATCGTTGTCACGTTGCCAAACACGAAGTTGTTGATTGTCGTCAGTCCTTCGGGCATTTCCACTTTGTTGAGCGAAGTGCTGTAGAAGAAAGCGCCGTCGCCGAGCGATTCGATTGTCGTGGGGAGTTTAACGGTGGTAAGACCTTCGGTGTCGGCAAATGCCCAAGCGCCGATGGCTGATACGCGCGTCGACGACAGGTCGGCAGCGGTGATGCCGCTTGCCTTAAATGCACCTTCGCCGATTTGCTCAACCGATGATCCGAATGTCGGTGTCGACAGACGTTCGCAGCCTTGGAAAGCATATGAGCCGATGGTTTTTACGCCGGTAAGAGGCACAGCTGAGAGGTTGGTGCTGCGGTTAAAAGCGTAGCTACCAATCGTTTGCACGCCTGCGGCGCCCGTGACGGTTGTCAGCGCCGGCATCGATGCGAATGCGAAATCGCCGATGCGGGTCACCGATGCGGGTATGTCGATTTGCGCCAAAGCCGGGCACCCGGTGAAAGCGCCGTCGCCGATGCTCGTGAGCGTGCCGGGCAGAACGACCGATGTGTAAGCCTTTCCGGCAAAACAGCAAGGCGGCAATTCGTTGGCGGCGAAGGTCACGTAGTTGGCAAATAGAGCTTCGGTGCTCGAATATCTTGCGATGGAAACTGCGCTGAGGTCAATAGCGGTAAGTTGCGGCATCGAGTTGGCGATGTATGCAATGTCGCGTGCGTCGATTGTTCCGCTCAGCGTGAGCGAAGTCATCGTTTCGGGCGAACTGTCTTTGAGCGCGGCTTCGACGCCGCCGGCGGTTACGTCGACGGCATACAATCGGGTTAATGCGCTTGCGACGATTACAATCAGAAGTGTTAAGTATCTCATATCGTTTGGTTTTCAAATTATGTTGTAAAGTTACAAAAAATCGGCGATTCTCACTCAAAAACGGCAATATTTTTGATGCGAGTGTCGCTAACAATTACATTCTGGAATCGATGTGGATGATGTTGCTGACGAAAAAGAGTCCGCGGATAGCGGTTCGCGGCAGTTCGATGTCGTCGTACTGCGGGTTTTCGCTGCGGAGAATCACCATGTTGTTGTCTTCGTGGCGACGTAGGTATTTTACCATACGATAGTCGTCGAGGAGTACCACATAGATTTGCCCCCAGAAGATGACCGACATGTCGGAGATTTCGCGGATAGAGAGGTAGTCGCCGTCGTTGATAACTGGCTTCATGCTGTCGCCGCTGACGCGCACAATCTTGTTGCCCGATGCCACACCGGGGACGTTGACGTAGCCGATGATGCTGTCGTCGGCAAAGGTCATTTCGCGGCTGAGTGCTCCGGCTGTTACGTCGATGTCGTAGACCGGCGAACCTTTGTGGCGTTCGCTAATGTGCGGAACTACAATGGTTTGTGGCGCTTCATTCTTTTGGAAAGGCGTGCCTTCACCCTCGACAAGCCATTGCTTCGACACACCGAGATTGACCACGATTCGGTTGACGAGCGAATCGCTCACGGGAAGTTTGCCGTTGAGGAGTTTCGAAAAGTTTGATATGTCCGTGCCGATACGTTTGGCAAATGCATTTTGGCGCAGACGCATCTCGCTCATCAGGTATTTTACGCGTTCGATTACACTTTGGTTATCCATAATACTCAATTTTGCCCGAAAGGTAAGAATTTGTTGGCAAATAACCAAGAGTTTGCGGAAAAATTACCATTTTTTTTATGTAAGAGGTAAGAGGAGAAAACAACAAAAGGTCGCGTGGGGCGACCTTTCGTTGTGTATATGTATTTGTAGCGATATGCTATTCTTTCGGATAGGTTACCTCGGGGAGTTCCACCCAGTCTTTCGACCATTTGTATGCGTCTTGTTCGGGTGGTAGATTAATCATGTGGTTTGTCATACTTCGCATCGATATCTCGAAGTTGAACGTACAGCCTTCCGATAGAACTATGGTTCTTTCGGCTTCGAAGTACTTTTGTTTGCCGAGTTCCTTAATCTTCTTTGATTCGGGCACAGCGGCTACGATTTTTAAGGTAACCTTGTCTATTCCATTTACACGAATCGAGCGGAAGCAGTTTTCCGACATACCTCCTTTTTCTTTGTAGACAAAGTTTTTCACTTTTTTCTCTTGATTAATCGGGCCGTTCAGGTCGCAAACTTCTTCGCCGTTGATAAACAAGCGAACGTCAGGATCGATAAAACCTTTAGCGAAAACGCGAATCGTACTTTCGGCAGATACACTCAACCCTGCGCCGAGAAGAAGAATCAATAATAAACAAAATTTTTTCATAATTGTATGTTTTTGTTATTTCTTTTTCGGGTAGGTAACCGTTGGCAGTTCGTCCCATTCTTTAGTCCACTTTTGTACGTCCTTTTCTTTGGGAATAGTAAATTCTTTTTTTCTTATTCCTTTAAAATCAATGTGGATGTTGTAAGTGGTTCCATCTGTTATAGTAAATGTCTTTTCCATGTCGTAATATTTCTTCGAGCCATCGGTAGGTATTGTATACTCGTATGCGACTTTGAAAGTATATTCTCCGTCCTTGTTTATTTTTAAAATGCGATAACAAGGAGCTGATGTGACTAGATCTGTTGAACAAGACGGTAACTTTTGGACTTTCGCAGTAGGACCGTTGAGGTCGCAAACTTCTTCTCCATCAATGTAAAGACGTAGGTCTGCATTCGGGAGACTTCTCACAAAAATATTCACTGTACTTTCGGCGTTTACACTCAACCCTGCGCCGAGAAGAAGAACTAATAATAAACAAAATTTTTTCATGTCGGTAAATTATTATGTGTTAAACAAAAAGCCCGTCTCTGTAGCGTCGCCTGAATAGCAACAACCATAGAGGCGGGCATATTTTTGAAAATGCGTTTTCGGGTAGACTATTCTTCGTCGTCGGATTCGTCTTCCTTCATGTTGTGGAATACGTTTTGCACATCGTCGTCGTCCTCAAACTTCTCGAGGAGTTTTTCGATTTGCTCGCGTTGTTCGGGCGTAACTTCTTTGTAGTCGTTCGGAATGCGTTCGAATTCCGCGCTTTGGATCTCGAAGCCGTTGCTTTCCAAGTAGTTTTGGATGTTAGCAAACGAGTCGAAAGCGCCGTAGAGCACGATAGATTCGCCTTCGTCTTCGAGTTCGTCAACGCCGTAGTCGATAAGTTCGAGTTCGAGGTCGTCGAGC
>JAQXVL010000017.1 GCA_029224905.1 Bacteroidales bacterium | reverse complement strand
GAATGTTTGCACGGTCGGGTAAGTTTGTCGACCGCATTGTCGACTCTATCAATGCACAGCAGCCTGATTTAATCGTCTTTACGGGCGATATCGTAAACTTTCGCACCGCCGAATTGCGCCCCTTTATCAAGTCGTTGCAACGGCTACACGCTCGCGATGGCGTCGTTGCCGTTACCGGAAATCATGACTACGGCGACTATGCTCGTTGGAAAACAGACGAGGAACATACGCAAAATTTCAACGAACTGATGACGCTCATGACCGATTCGCTCGGCTGGCAAGTGCTCAACAACCGCAGCATTGCTCTTCATCGTCAAAACGATAGCATCGACGTTGCCGGCGTGGAAAACTGGGGCGAACCTCCGTTCAAACAATTAGGCAATCTCAAAGCTGCGTTGGCTAACGTCTCCGACTCGACCTACACAATTCTGTTGAGCCACAATCCGCGCCATTGGGACTGCGAAGTTGTCGGCAAAACCAACGTCGACCTTACCTTGTCGGGACATACGCACGCAATGCAAATCCGATTCGGCAGTTGGTCGCCTTCGGCATGGCGCTACGAGCATTGGGCAGGCGCTTATAGCCGCGGCAACCAATGGCTGTACGTCAACATCGGCTGCGGCGAAGTGGGAATTCCCGTTCGATTCGGTGCAACGCCCGAAATTACTCTAATAACTTTGAAATCAAAGCAATGACCGATTTTGCATTAGCATATACAATCAACCAAACCGGCATCAGCCAACACCAAGTCAATGCCACAATTCGCTTGCTCGACGATGGCGCGACCATTCCGTTCATTAGTCGCTATCGCAAGGAAGTGACCGGCAGTCTCGACGAGGTGCAAATACATTCCATCGCCATAGCCTACGAAAAAGCCGGCGAAATAGAGCAACGTAAACTCTTTATTCTTAACGCTATCGAGCAGCAAGGCAAACTCACCGACGAACTCGTCGACCGGCTGAACAATTGCCAAAGCCTTAACGAACTCGAAGACATCTATATGCCCTTCAAGCCTCGACGTCGCACGCGTGCCGAAGTGGCGCGCCGCAACGGGCTTGAACCACTGGCAAAGATTATTATGTCGCAGCGTCGCTCTACGGTTTCCGACATTGCACGCCGATACGTCAACGACGAAGTTGCCGACGCCGATGCCGCCATTGCCGGCGCGAGCGACATTATCGCCGAATGGGTTTCGGAAGACTCTGCCGTTAGAGAGCGCGTGCGCAACGCCTTCGAGCGCGGTGCTGTCATTACTTGCCGACCCGTCAAAGGCAAAGAAGAAGCTGCCGCCAACTATCGTAACTATTTCGACTACTCGTCGCCGTTGCGCCGTTGCGGCTCTCATCGCATCCTGGCAATGCGCCGCGGCGAGAAGGAAGGGCTCTTGCAAGTGGGCATCGACGTCGACCGCGAGCCAGTTTTGGAGCGCCTTCGCCGTCGCTTTGTCCGCTCCACAGGCGAATGTGCCGACATTATTTCCGACGCTATCACCGACAGTTATCGCCGACTCATCAAACCTTCGATAGAAAACGAATTCGCCGCATCGAGCAAAGACGCTGCCGACGAAGTGGCAATCAACCTTTTTGCCGACAACGCACGACAATTGCTCTTTGCACCGCCGTTGCCCGGAAAACGCATATTGGCAATCGACCCGGGATTTCGTACGGGCTGCAAGGTGGTGTGTCTCGACGGTCAGGGCAATTTGCTTGCCAACGATACAATCTATCCTACTGAGCCGCGCAATGACATCGAAGGCGCTACGCGAAAGATTGCTCACCTTGTCGACGCATACAAAATCGATGCCATAGCTCTCGGTAACGGCACTGCGAGCCGTGAAACCAAGCAATTTCTCAGCGGTGTTCGCTTTTCGCGTCCGGTAGAAATATTTTTGGTCAGCGAAGACGGCGCTTCTATTTATTCGGCTTCGGCTGTCGCTCGCGAAGAGTTTCCCGACAAAGACGTTACGGTGCGTGGCGCCGTGTCGATAGGTCGTCGCTTGCTCGACCCGCTCGCCGAACTCGTCAAAATCGACCCCAAATCGATTGGCGTCGGGCAGTATCAGTACGACGTCGATCAGACGAAACTGCGACGCGCGCTGGATTTCACCGTGGCAAGTTGCGTCAACAGCGTCGGCGTCAATCTTAATACGGCATCGAAGGAATTGCTCACCTACGTTTCCGGTTTGGGCCCCCAATTGGCTAAAAATATCGTAGACTATCGCGCTGCGCACGGCGACTTCACCTCGCGCAGCCAATTGCTCAACGTGCCGCGACTCGGCGCAAAGGCTTATGAGCAGTCGGCGGGTTTTCTCCGCATTCCCGGCGCAAAAAATCCGCTTGACAATACCGCTGTTCATCCCGAAAACTACGACATCGTACGCCGCATGGCTGACGACTGCCGTTGCTCGGTCGACGCTCTGATTGCCGACAGCAGCATTCGTCATTCCATCGATATTTCTAAGTATGTGTCGGGCAAAGTCGGTATGCCTACGCTCACCGACATTATGGCGGAACTCGACCGTCCCGGGCGCGACCCTCGCCAAACGGCTTCGACTTTTAAGTTCGACGACAGCATTCGCTCGTTCGACGACCTCAAAATCGGTATGCAACTCGATGGAATCGTTACCAATATCACTCAATTCGGCTGTTTCGTCGACATCGGTATAAAGGAAAACGGTCTTGTTCATATTTCCGAACTTTCTGATACGTATGTCGCATCGCCGTCGGATGTGGTTAAGATTCATCAGCACGTCCGCGTTGTGGTTAAGGAAATCGACGCCGAGCGCCGCCGTATTGCATTAACAATGAAAGGCTTAGGATGATGAATACCTACGTCATTTCGATAGGAAGTAATGCTGCCGACAAGGCGGAGCGTCTTGCCTTCGGCTTCGACGAGTTGGGCTCACGGGTCGACGTCGTTGCTCGTTCGCAGGCATACGTCACTCCGGCGCTGAACGGCCGCGATGCCGACTATCTTAACGCTGTCGCAGTGGTCCGAACCGACGTCGACCTCGACAGCCTTACCGCGTTGCTTAAGCACGTCGAGACCCTCGCCGGCAGGACGCCGCAGAGCAAGATGTCGGGCGTCGTTCCTTTAGACCTCGACACGGTTATTGCCGACGGCACAGTCGTTCGTCCCGGCGACTTCAATCAGCAATTCTTTCAAATAGGGTGGAATCAAATTAATACAATATGGCAAACAATCAACGACTCCGACCGTTAGGCATTCTCGCTCTGTTGGCGGCAATTGCCTACGTCATTGCTCCGTACGACTGCGATACGGCGTGGTACGGATTTATCGACGATTTCTTCGTCTTCCTCGGCGGTTATACATTCTTTATGTCGACGCGTCAAACAGCGGAAAAGCCGAAACAATTGCTTCGGCTCATCGCTGCCGTGACGTTTATCGTCGGCATGCTCTCGCTTATCGCTCTGATTGTTCTTTGCTCATAGCCAATCTGAATCCGATGTCGTTACGTCGGCATTCCGGGTACTGTCCGTTGTTCATCCACACAAAGCATTGCTCGGCAAAGCAATAAAAGCTGCCGCCGCGGCATGAATAGGTGTCGCCGGTCGTCGGACCTTGCGGATTCGTCGTCGGGCGTGTGCTGAAATACGTTTTGCTGTATCGGCTTGAACACCATTCCTCCACGTTGCCAACCATGTCGTATATGCCAAGTCCGTTCGGCGCTTTCGTTGCCACCGGATGCGTCATCTCGTTACTGTTTTCGGCATACCATGCAATTTCGTCGATGCTGTCGCCGGCTTTGAACGCAAAACCTTTGCCTGTCGAGCCTCCGCGGCAGGCATACTCCCATTCAGCCTCCGTCGGTAGCCGAAATTGCTTGCCCGTGAGCTCGTTCAGACGCTTGATAAACTCCATGCAATCAAGCCAACTGACGTTTTCTACCGGAAGATTATCGCCGCGATTCTGCGACGGATTGTTGCCCATCACTTCCTGCCAAAGCGCTTGCGTTACCTCGTGCTTGCCGATGTAGAAATCGTCGAGTGTTACGCGATGTTGAGGCACGCCGTCGGGCTCAAAGTCGGAGCCCATCATAAAACTGCCGCCGCTGACGAGCACCATATTGTCTGCCACGCTTGCTATCGCCGTCGCGCCGTCGTTTGCGCTCTCGTTGGTCGATTGCCCTTGGCTACATGCCTCAAGCGCCACTATTATTATTGCTGCAAATGCAATTATTCGCTTCATCTTTTTTCTTGTAAAGATAATACTTTCTGAAAAATCAAAGAGTTAATCGATTGCGCTTAACATTTGTTTACAAAAATATTCCTCTAAAGCTATAAAAAGGGAGAGTCGGAATTGCCTGAAAAACACAATAGAGATAGTTGAACTCCTCCCGTGCCGAAGGTACAGCAGTCGTGGGAAACACCATGCTCAACCTCGAAGAGGCTTAGCCCGGTGAAAATCAGTAAGTTATAATGCGAACTTCGGAGATGCTCGGTCGTGAAAGAAGACGCCGTCGGCGTGGTTAGAGACCGATTTCTGGTTTCTAATTCCTGATTCCTTTTTCTACTATCACAACCGAACCTCTCACGAGGTTCGCATCTCTATATGGTTGTCTCTCACCGGGCTAAGTACCTCCGGCACTGAGCCCGGCGTTAACCACTATTGCCGCCCCTCCGGGGCTTTTCATCATCATTGTATCTTCGAAACGATGATGATGCACGTTCGCCTCAAACTGCCGTATTTCAGAGTGCAAAGTCGGGTCTATTTTTACGTCCGAACGGCTCATTTCGAACGCTTACGGTCTGTTGGTTATAAATGTCGACAAAAAAAGGTGTATCAGTTTTGATACACCTTTTTTTGTATTATAGAATCAGGTCGATTATTTTTCGCCCTTTTCCATCTTTTGTTTGAGTTCGGCAAGAGCAGAGATGTCACCGAGAGTAGTTTTCTCGATTTGGTTGTTGATTGCCGGAGCTTCGTCTTGTTTAGCTTTCTTAGCAGCTTTCTTAGCTTCAGCCTTTTCAGCCTTAGCCTCATCTTCGAAAATGCGGCTGTGCGAAAGGATGATGCGCTTCGAATCTTTGTTGAATTCGATAACCTTGAAGTCGAGCTTTTCGTCGATTTGAGCTTGCGAACCGTCTTCTTTAACGAGGTGTTTCGGAGTAGCGAAACCTTCAACACCGTAAGGAAGAGCGATGACAGCGCCCTTGTCGAGCATTTCTACGATAGTACCTTCGTGGATGCTACCAACAGTGAATACTGTTTCGAATACATCCCAAGGATTCTCTTCGAGTTGCTTGTGACCGAGGCTCAAGCGGCGGTTTTCTTTGTCAATTTCGAGAACTTGAACGTCGATATCAGCACCGATTTGAGTGAATTCGCTCGGGTGTTTGATTTTCTTAGTCCAAGAGAGGTCGGAGATGTGGATAAGACCGTCTACGCCTTCTTCGAGTTCTACGAATACGCCGAAGTTAGTGAAGTTACGCACTTTTGCAGTGTGTTTCGAACCAACAGGATATTTGTCTTCGATATTGCCCCAAGGATCATCTTTGAGTTGCTTGATGCCGAGCGACATCTTGCGTTCGTTGCGGTCGAGAGTAAGGATAACAGCTTCCACTTCGTCGCCAACTTTCAAGAATTCTTGAGCTGAACGGAGGTGTTGCGACCACGACATTTCAGAAACGTGGATAAGGCCTTCTACGCCCGGAGCGATTTCAACGAATGCGCCGTAGTCTGCCATAACAACAACTTTACCTTTAACTTTGTCGCCAACTTTGAGGTTTGCGTCCAAAGCATCCCAAGGATGAGGAAGAAGTTGCTTCAAGCCGAGAGCGATGCGCTTCTTCTCGTCGTCGAAGTCGAGGATAACAACGTTGAGCTTTTGGTCGAGTTGAACAACTTCGTTCGGGTCGTTAACTCTACCCCAAGAGAGGTCGGTGATGTGGATAAGACCGTCTACGCCGCCGAGGTCGATGAACACACCGTAAGAAGTGATGTTCTTAACCGTACCTTCGAGTACTTGACCTTTCTCAAGCTTGGCAATGATGTCTTTCTTTTGTTGCTCGAGCTCTGCTTCGATGAGAGCTTTGTGCGATACGACTACGTTCTTGTATTCTTGGTTGATCTTCACGACCTTGAATTCCATAGTCTTGCCTACGAATACGTCATAGTCGCGAATTTGTTTAACGTCGATTTGCGAACCCGGCAAGAATGCTTCAATGCCGAATACATCGACAATCATACCGCCCTTAGTGCGGCACTTGATGTAACCCTTGATGATTTCGTCGTTGTCAAGAGCTTCGTTGACGCGGTCCCAGCTGCGTGCCATGCGCGCCTTCTTGTGTGAAAGGATAAGTTGACCTTTCTTGTCCTCCTGATTTTCGATGTAAACCTCTACGGTGTCACCGATTTTCAGTTCCGGATTGTAACGGAATTCACTCATTGGAATGATACCGTCTGATTTGTAACCGATGTTAACAACAACCTCGCGCTTGTTAATCGAGATTACTGTACCGTCGATAACTTCTTTGTCTTTGATTGAGTTCAAAGAATCTTCGTAGGTCTTTACCAAAACGTCATGGCTTTGGCCTTCTACGTCTTGACCGTTCTCGTATGAATCCCAGTCAAAGTCTTCGATTGGTGAATTTTTTAATTCGCTCATTTAATAAAATTGTTAATACTAAAGTTAATTAATTGTTAGACATTATATTGCTATATAGTCGGCTGCAAAGGTAATAACATTTTTGTTTCCGTACAATTTTTTTCTCAACTTTCTGACTTTAAGTGCTATAAATATAGCTTTTGCAGGGAAACCTTGGTTTCGAAAACTAAAAATATAGCCGATTTATTTAATTTTTAACTTTCGGGCGGCTTTCAGGCACTTTTTGCGGTCGGCATCGGTAAACTCGGGATGGCGAAAAGTGCCGCCTTTATGCACCGTTGCCACTATCTTGAAACCACTCCATCCCAGGATTTCTTTCAATGCTCTCACCACACCGCGTGTCTGATTCATAATGATGTTGAACGGCCACATCGTGCTGCTCGACGTAACGATAACAGCCTTCTTGCCCTTATGAAGCGCCACCGGCACAGCCATGCTGTTTTCGCCCATCATGCCGTACACAATGCGGTCGAAAAGCAATTTCAGTGTGCCGGGGATGTTGCCCCAATAGCACGGCGCGCCTATCACGATGGCATCGCAAGCCTCTATCTTTTGCAGCACCCGCTGCGCATCGTCGTCGGGCAACACACATTTCTTGGTAGAGCGGCATGTCATACATGCCACGCACGGGCGAATAGTCAACTTCGACACCTCTACCACATTCACATCAGCCCCACAACTCGAGGCCTCCTGCTCTATCACTTCGAGCATCCGCGAAATATTGCCATTCTTCCTCGGACTTGCATTGAGAATCAAAATATTCATATCATTATAAATTAACAAAACCGACAGTCAGGCTCTGCGCCGCTATCGACAGCGCAAAATTAATCATTTTTTTTCGGTTCGCTGTGCACTTCTTCGGCATGGCACAAATTTCCTCCGCTTCGTCCGCTGGATATTCCGCCGTTCCTGAAGATTAGTTAATTATGCGAAAAAACAGTGCCGCTTATTTAACGGAATGCAAAAAGTGTACTATCTTTGCAGTAGCGCAACCGCTGTTTCGGAAACCGCTGTTTCGCAAAATGAAAACCAAACCATTTGTTCGCCGAGATTTTTGACAGAAAAGAGGAAATTGCTACACTTCAGCAGATACAAAAGCTATCGTTCGACAATGCGCAGTTTACTGTCGTAACCGGGCATCGTCGCGCGGGCAAGACGCACCTCGTGTGGAAGGCTTATTAGGGGATGCAGATGCTGTATTTCGAGGCATTTTTAAATTAGAGACACATGAAAAAGATTATAACTATATTACTTTTAACATTGGTAATAAGTATATGTAATGCTCAAACTTGGGAGAATTATATTAAGAATTTTCCAAGAAAATCTTCTACAGTAGTAAAGGATTATCAAGGAAACATTATTAAGAACAAATCTCTTGGAGTATTAAATGTTAGAATAAATTCTGTTCAACAATGTGCAGATGCTGCAATAAGACTAAGAGCAGAATACTTTTATAGCAAAAAGGAATATGATAAAATAAGCTTTAAACTTACAAGTGGTCTAGAAGTTCCATTTTCAAAGTGGGCACAAGGATATAGGGTAAGAGTATCTGGAAATAAAGCTTCATTATTTAAGAGTAAAGTATCAAAGGATTATAGTAGAGAAAACTTTGAAGCATATCTAAAAATAATAATGACTTATGCCGGATCAGCTTCTCTAGCAAGAGATTTAAAAAAGAGAACAAATTATCCGGAAATTGGTGATTTACTAATTATTCCGGGATACCCCGGTCATGTAGTAATTATTATAGATAAGAAAATAATTAATGGGGTTAATTATTACTTATTTGCAAACAGCTGGATACCTGCTCAGGATATTGAAATAATTGCCGGACATAATCCAAAATATCCAAATATAAGAAATTACACCCCAATAGTTAATCTAGAAGATTTAATACAGATAAATGGATATAATTTTAAACCTTGTAAAGATACATACAAATGGCACGACCAAAATTAATTAAAAAAAATTAGTGGTACAAAATTTTAAATGGAAAATAGACTAAATATACACATCTCCATTGGAGGGTCAAGACCAACGCTTCGCACCTGTCCACACAACTTGTTTACACCGGCACGCATATCGCTTGGATGTTGCGACATAACGATGCGGTTATTTTCATTAAGATTGGACATAGCTTTTTTACCGCAAAGTTAGCGCAGCCGCACGCCTGGCGAAAGTCTGCTTATTTCGGATGGTTACGTTGCTGCTCAGTATGTAGGACATTTTTTAGTTGCAAAAAAGGCATCCGCGTTGTTCGGGTGCCTTCTTGTTTTTCTATGTTGGGTCGGATTATCGGCGCATTTTGCCGCGACCTAATTTCTTCATCATGTTGCTCGGATTGGCGTTGGTCATCTTGTGCATCATCTTGCTCATGTCGTTGAATTGCTTGATGAGGCGGTTTACTTCTTGAATCGATGTACCGCTACCGCGAGCGATGCGTTGGCAACGTGTGCCGACGATGATTTTCGGGTTTTCGCGCTCTTGGGGTGTCATTGAGCCGATTATCGCCTCGATGTTTTTAAACACGTTGTCGTCAAATTCGAAGTTTTTCAACGCCTTTCCGACGCCCGGAATCATCGAAACCAAATCTTTGATGTTACCCATTTTCTTGATTTGGTTGATTTGTCCGAGGAAGTCGTTGAAGTCGAACTTGTTTTGCGCGATTTTCTTGTGCAACTTGCGTGCTTCTTCTTCGTCGTATTGCTGTTGAGCGCGTTCGACGAGCGAAACGATGTCGCCCATACCGAGGATACGGTCTGCCATACGTGCCGGGTGGAAGAGGTCGATGGCGTCAAGTTTTTCGCCAGTACCGACAAACTTGATAGGCTTAGTAACGACTGTGCGAATCGAAAGAGCTGCACCACCGCGAGCGTCGCCGTCGAGTTTGGTGAGCACTACGCCGTCGAAGTCGAGGCGGGTGTTGAATTCTTTTGCCGTATTGACTGCGTCTTGACCGGTTGTCGAGTCGACCACGAAGAGCGTTTCGGTCGGGTTGATGGCTTGTTTGATGGCAACGATTTCGTCCATCATTTGCTCATCGACAGCCAAGCGGCCGGCAGTGTCGACAATCACCAAGTCGTGATGGTTTTCGCGAGCGTAGGCGATTGCGTGCTCGGCAATCTTTACCGGGTCTTTCGAGTCGGGCTCGGTGTAGACGGGCACTTCGATTTGCTCGCCCAGCACTTTCAACTGCTCGGCAGCTGCGGGACGGTAGACGTCGCAGGCAACGAGTAGGGGGCGTTTGCCTTTCTCCGATTTATATTTCTTAGCAATTTTGCCCGAGAATGTCGTCTTACCGGAGCCTTGAAGTCCCGACATAAGTACGATGGCGGGATTGCCGTTGACGTTAAACGGGGCGGTGTCGCCACCCATAAGGACGGCAAGTTCGTCGTGAACAATCTTGACCATCATTTCTTTCGGCTTGACCGATGTCAACACTTTCTGACCGATTGCCTTTTCTTTAACGGTGTTGGTAAAGTTTTTTGCAACGATGTAGTTGACGTCGGCTTCGACCAATGCGCGCCGAATGTCTTTCATCGTTTCGGCTACGTTGATTTCAGAGATTGTTCCTTGTCCTTTTAATATCTTAAACGACCT
>JAQXVL010000016.1 GCA_029224905.1 Bacteroidales bacterium | reverse complement strand
TATGGGCATTCGCACAACTATCGACAAATGCCTGCCCATTGGCGTCGTGCTTACAATTCCGGCAGCCGGCAGCGAAACAAGTTATGCCTCAGTGATAACCAACAGCGACGGCAACTTCAAGCGCGGAATTCACGACAATATCATCATTCCGAAGTTTGCCATCATGGACCCGCAGACTACCTATTCGCTGTCGCAATATCAAATGGTTTGCGGATTGTCGGACATATTGGCACACCTGATGGAGCGCTATTTCACCAACGTCGAAGGCACGGAACTCACCGACCGGATGATTGAAGCGGTTTGCGTTACGGTAATCAATAACGCTCTGAAAGCATTAAAGAATCCGACCGACTACAACACTCGCGCCGAAATAATGCTTGCGGCAACCTTTGCGCACAACAATTCACTCGACTGCGGACGAATCGGCGACTGGGGCAGCCACAACGTCGAGCACGAACTTAGCGGCTCGTACAACATCGCTCATGGCGCCGGACTGTCGATTATCTTCCCGGCGTGGATGAGATATGTTTGGAAAACTAATCCGGCTCGCTTTGTCAATTTCGGCAAAAACGTGTGGGGCATTAGCACTGACACCAACGACACCGAAATCTGCGTCGAACAAACAATTAATCGTCTTGAAGATTGGTACAAGCAACTTGGTCTGCCCACTCGCCTATCCGACGTCGGCATCGACGACAGCCAATTCGAAACGATGGCAAATCGTGCCCTGAAAAACCGCGAATCAGGCATCGGACAATTCGTTAAACTCAAGAAAGACGATATAATCAGTATATTTAAGTTGGCTTTATAGAATGATAGACCGCAAGACAGTAGAAAAAATCATCGACGCCGCCGACATTGTCGACGTTGTGTCCGACTTCGTCAATCTACGGCGTCGCGGTGCAAACTACATCGGGTTGTGCCCGTTTCACAACGAGAAAACCCCGTCGTTCAGCGTGTCGAGAGCAAAAGGCATTTGCAAGTGTTTCAGTTGCGGAAAAGGCGGTACTGCCGTCAACTTCATCATGGAACACGAGCAAATGACTTACTATGAAGCACTTAAATATCTCGCCAAGAAGTATAACATCGAAGTTGTCGAAAAAGAACTCACTGTCGAAGAAAAGCAAGAGCAAACCGACCGCGAAAATATGCTTACGGTCAACGAATTTGCCATGCGCCGGTTTGAAGACAACATATTCAATACACAGGAAGGACGCAACATCGGTTTATCGTATTTCTACGACCGCGGTTTCACCGACGACATCATAAAAAAATTCCACCTCGGCTACTCGCTCGACAACAGCACTGCCCTATACGAGCAAATCAAAAACAGCGGCTTCAGCGTCGACCACGCCATTGCTACCGGTCTTTGCGGCAAGAGCAACGATAGAATTTACGACCGATTCAAAGGTCGCGTAATGTTCCCCGTATTAAACATTTCGGGCAAAGTGATTGCCTTCGGAGGTCGTACCCTACACCCCGACCGCGACAAGGCAAAATATATCAACTCGCCGGAATCAATCATCTACAAGAAGAGCTACGAACTCTACGGACTGTTTCAAGCCAAGAAATCGATAGTCAAGAACGACAAGTGCTACCTTGTTGAAGGCTATACGGATGTGCTGTCGATGCATCAAGCCGGGATTGAAAATGTTGTGGCATCGTCGGGCACTTCGCTCACCGAGGGACAAATCCGACTGATACACCGTTTTACCAACGACATCACCGTGCTCTACGACGGCGATGCTGCCGGCATCAAAGCATCACTTCGCGGAATCGATATGATTCTCGCCGAAGGCATCAACGTGAAGGTGCTGCTCCTTCCCGACGGCGACGACCCGGATAGTTTCGCCAAAAAGCACAATGCCACCTATTTTCAAGAATACATCAAGTCGCACGAAACCGACTTTATCATTTTCAAGACAACCATACTTCTGCAAGGTCTTGAAAACGACCCGATTAAGCGTGCAGAAGCAATATCGAGCATTGTGCGCTCCATCAGCGTAATCCCCGACCCGATTACGCGCTCTGTCTACGTTCAGGAATGTAGCAAGCGCTTTGAGATGGACGAAAAACTGCTCGTTCGCGCAGTAAATAAGGACATTCGCGACCGTCGAAACAAGACCACTAAGCCACAAAACTCGGCTACCGACACCCCCGAGCCCCTATCCCCCGAGATTTCGGCTGAAGTTGCCAAACCCAAACCGCAACAGCAACCGACCGACAGCATTGCGCTTGCCGAAGCGAAGGCTCGCACTAAGTTTTTGGAGCCGTTCGAGAAAGAGGTGGTTTGCCACATCGTGCGCTACGGCATGATGCCTTTCAGCGTTGTTTCGGATGTCGACAACTCGGTGACGCAGATGACCGTCGTCGAATTTATCAATTCGGAGCTCAAAAAAGACGGTTTCACATTTAGCTCATCCAACTATCAGAGAATCAACGAAAAAGCATTGTCGTTTGTCGAAGGCTTTCGTGAAGACCAAGCTGTAAAACTCACTGAATTGGCAGCCGAAAGCAACCGACTGATGGCGGAAGGAATCGACGAAATACGCACAACCTGCAACAACCTTGAGGCAATCCAACGCGAAGAGACTCGACTCAAAGAGAAGGTCGATTTGAAAATCGCCGAAATGCTTAAGCAATTCCAATCGAAATATCTCGTTATGCGACTTTGCTCTGACAGCGACGAAGCCATCCGTACAATATCGCTCGACCTCGCCGACGAAAAGTATCAGCTTAGCAAAGTGCACTCCAAGATGGCTAAAATCGAGAAAGAGTCGGATCGACTCAACGACCTCGTTCCAAATTCTATTTTAGCGTGGAAAGACGCCATACTGGCATACGAGGTAAAGCATTTGCAGCAACAAATCCGCGAATGCGCTAAAGTCGGCGACTTGAAGAACTTGGACATACACTTGTCGCAGTTGTCACAAATCAACGAAATGCGCATGTCGTTGGCAAAATTACTCGGCGATAGAGTAATTATTCCTTAACGGTTTTAAAATACGCTTTTTTTTCGCTATTTTTGCAGAAATATATATATAAATGAAAAGGTTA
>JAQXVL010000015.1 GCA_029224905.1 Bacteroidales bacterium | reverse complement strand
GGCGAAATACAAATCGACCTACAAGAACTGGCTCGAGAACATTAAGGACTGGTGCATCAGCCGTCAACTGTGGTGGGGTCACCGCATCCCGGCATACTTCTACGGCGAAGGCGAAAACGACTTCGTTGTTGCACCAACTATCGAAGAGGCTCTCGAAAAAGCCAAAGCAAAGACCGGCAAAGCCGACATGACTCAAGCCGACCTTCGTCAAGACGACGAAGCGCTCGACACCTGGTTCTCGTCGTGGTTGTGGCCGATAACCCTCTTCGACGGCATCAACAACCCCGGCAACGAAGAAATCAACTACTACTACCCGACCAACGACCTCGTAACCGGACCGGACATCATCTTCTTCTGGGTAGCACGCATGATTATGGCAGGCTACGAATATATCGGCAAAATGCCGTTCCGCAACGTATACTTCACCGGTATCGTACGCGACAAATTGGGCAGAAAGATGTCGAAATCGCTCGGCAACTCGCCTGACCCGATAGAACTGATGGAACGTTACGGCGCCGACGGCGTGCGTATGGGCATGATGCTTTCGGCACCCGCAGGCAACGACATCCTCTTCGACGAATCGCTCTGCACCCAAGGTCGTAACTTCAACAACAAGATATGGAATGCATTCCGCCTCGTCAAAGGTTGGAACGTAGCCGACATCGAACAACCCGAATACGCAAAAATCGCCATCCGCTGGTTCGACGCCATCCTCAACAAGACGCTTGCCGAAGTTGCCGACTTGTTCAGCAAATTCCGCCTGTCGGAAGCCCTGATGGCTGTCTACAAATTGTTCTGGGACGAATTCTCGTCGTGGTATCTCGAAATGGTAAAACCCGCCTACGGACAGCCCATCGACCGCGCCACTATGGATGCTACATTGGCATTCTTCGACAACCTGCTCCGTCTGCTCCATCCCTTTATGCCCTTCATCACCGAAGAACTCTGGCAACACATTGCAGAGCGTAAAGACGGCGAAAGCATTATGGTTGCACAATTGCCAAAAGCACAACCCGTCGATGAAGCTATCGTTGCCGACATCGAAATAGCAAAAGAGATTATCGCCGGAGTCCGCACCGTGAGATTGCAGAAAAACATTGCCAACCGCGAGGCACTCAAGCTCCAAATGCTTGGCGGCACAACTTGCCCGGCAACGCCGATTGTCGAAAAACTTGCAAACCTGTCAAGCATCGACAACGTTGCCGAAAAAGACGGTGCTGCTGCGTCGTTCCTCGTCGGAACAGCCGAATTTGCCGTTCCATTGGCCGACAACATCAACGTTGAAGAAGAAATCAAGAAAATCGAGGCAGACCTCAAGTACTACGAAGGCTTCCTCGCAAGCGTAATGAAGAAACTCAGCAACGAGAAGTTTGTCAACAACGCACCGGCGAAAGTCATCGAAATGGAGCGCAAAAAGCAAGCCGACGCCGAAGCAAAAATTGCAACCCTTCGCGAAAGCCTTGCCGCACTGAAATAAGACGATAAATCGCAAAACAACCAAAGGGTGTATCGAAATTCTCGGTGCACCCACTTTTTTTATGCCGTTTATTGCAAGTAATTAATTACAATGTTTGCAAATGTAATACAAATGCATTACATTTGCAGCATAAAGTAATATGATATGGATATAGCACTTCCCAAGAAGATTCAAAGTTTTCGCTTGCCGGTCGAGCTTATCGAACGACTGCGCCAACTTGCCAAGCGTGAGAATAGAAGTCTAAACAACTACGTTGAGACCCTGCTTCTCGATGCCGCATACCGCGAGCCAAACGACGCAACCATTGCTGCAATGAAAGAGGCACAAAGCGGCTCCTTGCGCAACTCCGCACCCCTTGACATAACCTCAATCGAGGCCCTCGAACGCTCTATGGGATAGTAACCGACTGTGGCGCGCTCTTTCTATTGGCGTGTGACTGTGTGACAATGTATTGATAATGAGGACGTTGTAGGGTCGCGCCTCGGTGCGACCTACCAGGCGGGCGGTCGACGTATATGCTTGAATATCGACAAGATATGCAGCAAACAAAGGGTCGCGGCTTACTGCGACCGGACAGGCGATGGATTTGTTTCGCACCCATAATAGGTCGCAGCAAGCCGCGACCCTACAACATTCTCAAAATCAACACATTAACCGCGCGGCAGCGCCGAATAACCTCTTACCTATCCAAGCACGAATCGATAAAGCGATAGCGGGATTCGAGTTGGGGATTTTGCTCCTGGCGGCTGTTGACGTCGATTTGCATCACCGGCGCGACTTCTTTGCCGTTAATCGGCTCCCATCGAGGCAGTCCGAGTCCGTTAGGATTACCTGTCTTGATGAAGTTGACAAACATCTTCACGAAAATTTCCGACACGGCATAGTCGTCGGCATTCCAAGCAAACACCTCGTTGGTCGGAAGATTTCCCATCTGATACTCGATGTCGGCGGAATGGACGGCTCCCGGTACTTTGGGCACAGCCGGACGGTCGCTGTCTGCCTTCTGCACACCTCCGGCAAGTCCGGCAACCAAACCTTTTTCGACCATCTCCGGACGCGGATGACAATAGCAATAGCGATAAACCGACGCGGCGCTCGTGCGCTGTTGAAGGTCGAGCCATTTCCATGTTGAATAGGCTATAAACATATCGCCGCCGAGTTCGTAACCGGGTTTGCCGAGGATGTCGGAATCGTTGGCGATGCCATATTTTGCAAAGACTTCGCCGGCAGGTACGCCAAGCCAGCCTTCGACTGCCGGCGCAAGATTCTGCATCGTGGGTGCTTTGCCGCCGAGAAACATTTCAGCCGACATTTCGGCATTGTTGTTACCAATCAAGCACGGCACGTGCGCCTGTTTGCCTTTTTTGTAGATTTCCATCGGTTGCTCAGGCATAAAATAGCCGTCGATATTGTAGATCGGAATGCCATTAATTGCCGCCTTTGCAAGCAATTCCTCCGCCGAAAGTGCGCGCAACTCTTTCAGGCTGCGGCAGCCCATTTCGTTGGCTTTTGCCACTCCCTCCTGCTCAGCCTCGGCAAGCGTGTGCCACGGGCGCTTGGTGATGCCAAGCACTGAGCCGCTCGAGCCCATCGCTTGCGCAATCAGGTCGCGACTGAGCGGCGACGCCATCAAAGCACTCACCGACAACGAGCCCGCCGATTCGCCCATTATGGTGATTCGCTGCGGATCGCCTCCGAAAGCGGCTATATTGTCTTTCACCCAACGGATTGCCGCCACTTGGTCTAAGAATCCATAATTTCCCGAACCGCCGTAGTCGGCTTCGGCAGACAACTCCGGATGTGCGAAAAATCCGAAAATACCCTCGCGATAGTTTGCCGTTATGGCAATTACGCCATTGCGAGCCAGCGTCATTCCGGCATAGCGCGGCTCACTGCCACTTCCCGCAATCAGTCCGCCGCCGTTGAAGTAGATGAGCACCGGCAAATGCTCGTCCCACGTCTGCGAAGGTGTCCAAATGTTAAGATAGAGGCAGTCTTCGCTCATCTGCGATGTGCCGAACATCATATCGCCGAAAATGTTCTGCTGCATCGGATTCGGTCCGAAATCTTTAGCCGAGCGAACGCCCGACCAATTTTCTACGGGCTGAGGCGCCTTCCAGCGCAACTGTCCCACAGGAGGCTGCGCAAACGGTACGCCTTTAAAAACTTTCACACCGGAGCTGTCCGTGCCCTCGAGCACGCCGTTTGCTGTTGTCACACGCGGTCCGATTTGCGCCATAGAAGAGATAGCCGTTGCAAGAGCCACCATAACTGTCATTATTTTTGCTTTCATTATTACGAGTTTTGTCATCAATTTTAGCAATTATTTTCGTCACAGACAAATTTTTCTCGGCATTTCAGCAAGTAAGGGTCAAAAAAACGTCGTATCTTTGCAGAAAAGGCAAAAAATGAAAAGAATAATTCTATCACTTGCAGCAACAGTCTGCATCCTATCAGCGTTAGCCGAAACGGCATACACCACCGAACACGACATTTCCTATCGCAGCGACGCCACAGGCTACGCACGCGAGCGATGCACAGTCGACGTCTACCACCCGACCGACGCCACGTCGTGCCCGATGGTTGTGTGGTTTCACGGCGGCGGCTTGGAAGGCGGAGCAAAAGAAATACCGACGGAACTGACCGACTGCGGAATGGTCGTTGTCGGCGTGAACTACCGTTTGTTGCCGAAGTGCACAATCGACGATTGTATCGACGATGCCGCGGCGGCAATCGCTTGGGCATACGGCAATGCCGAGCGATTTGGTGGAAGCAAAAGCAAATTCTTCGTTGCCGGACATTCGGCAGGCGGCTACCTCATCGATATGGTTACGCTCAATAAAAAGTGGCTCGCGAAATACGACCTCGACCCGGATTCGATTATCGCCGGAGCATTTCCCTTCAGCGGACAGTGCATCACGCACTTCAACGTGCGCAAGCAGAAAGGACTTCAGCCGCTGCAACCTACAATCGACGAATACGCCCCACTCTACTGGGTTCGCGGCGGATGTCCGCCGATAGTCATCATCTCGGGCGACCGCAATATCGAGATTTTCGGGCGCTACGAAGAGCAGGCATATCTCTATCGAATGCTCAAACTTAACGGCAACGACAACGTCGACCTCTATGAACTGCAAGGTCACGACCACGGCAAAATGATGCATCCCGCATTTCACATTCTCAAAGAACATATCCGAAAAATCTCTAATAACAAATAGAATTTGCTTATTTCATCCGTTTTTGATACTTTTGCAGAAACGAATAGAGCATGGACAACAAATTTATCGGCTTTTTCAAGCGACATAAAATAATCACTACCATATTGACTATCA
>JAQXVL010000014.1 GCA_029224905.1 Bacteroidales bacterium | reverse complement strand
CACCAACATTGTTCTGCTCTCGCCGACCGGCTCAGGTAAGACAATTGCCTACCTATTGCCATTGCTGAAGAACATCAAGGCTTCGACCGGCAGAGTTCAAGCAGTCGTAATAGCTCCTTCTCGTGAGTTGGCTGTGCAAATCAGCAAAGTAGCGCAAGCGATTGCCGTCGGGCTGAAAGTGACTTGCTGCTACGGCGGTCACAACGTCACTGATGAAGAGAACTCGCTATCGGTTGTCCCCGACATTTTAGTCGGAACCCCCGGGCGACTCTTAGACCACGCAAAACGCGGAAACGTCTATCTGCAACCGGTTCGGATTTTAGTGCTCGACGAATTCGATAAGTCGCTCGAACTCGGTTTCCACGAAGAAATGCGCAAACTGATAAAACGAATGCCGAACATATCACGACAGATTCTCACATCGGCTACACGTATAACGGATTGCCCGGACTTCATCAGTCTTCGCGACGCCGAGACGCTGTGCTTTCTTTCGGAATCGACCATCGAAAGTCGCATTAATGTTTTGAGAGTAGAATCGGATATGCGCGACAAGTTGGAGACGCTGCGCACCCTACTCTACAACATCGAGCCCGGCAAAACTATCATTTTTGCCAACCATCGTGAGTCGGCAATGCGTATTTATGAATATCTGAAGAAACTACATCTGCCCGTCGGTCTATACCACGGCGGACTGGACCAAATCGACCGCGAAAAAGCAGTACAGATGCTCAACAACGGTACGTTTTCGATTATGGTAACAACCGATTTGGGCTCGCGCGGTCTTGACATAACCGGCGTAAAACACATCGTTCACTATCATTTGCCGCAGACACAGGAAACATATACACATCGCAACGGACGAACAGCGCGTATCGACAACACCGGCTCGGTTTACGTTATCACAGGACCGGATGAAAAAATCCCGGATTTCATTACGTTCGACGACAGCCTTGCGCTCGACAGCGATGCAGAGTGCCGCATCCGAAAAGAATATGAAACAATCTTCTTCTCTGCCGGGAAAAAGGAAAAAATCTCCAAGGGCGACATTTTAGGATTTATCCTTACAAAATCGGGCATCGAACCGAGTGCCGTCGGACGCATTGACGTTGCCGACCATTATGCGTTGGTTGCCGTCGATGCTCGTGTGGCAAAATCCGTACTTACGGCAATTGCTCGCGAGAAAATCAAGAACCAAAAGGTAAAAATTTCAATCGCTCGGCAATAAGGTCAATAAGGTCAAATTACTAAATCACCGCGACCTTCTCTGACGATTTCCGGCTCGCCGGAGGTGCAATCGACAATCGTCGACAGCTCTAAGCCGCCCTCGCCGCCATCTATCAGAAAGCTGACATCGTTGCCGTAGGTTTCGGCTATCAATTCCGGATTGGTCGCATAATCTTCGTCGTCATACTGAATCGTTGTCGAAATAATCGGCGAACCGAGTTGCTTAACCAATTCCAACGCAATCTTGTTCTCAGGGATACGTACGCCAACCGTTTTGCGACCCTTAAACGCCTTAGGCAACGTAGACGCCGACGGGAAGATAAAAGTAAACGGTCCGGGCGTATTGTTCTTCAGCAACTTGAATTGACTGTTGTCAAACTTTGCATATTCGGCTGCCATCGAAATACCATCGCAGATAATCGACAAGTAGGTCTTGTCGGGATTTATTCCTTTCAACTTACACAGACGTGCTATCGCACTGTTGTTCAACGCATTGCAGCCAAGTGCATAAACAGTATCGGTGGGATAAATAATGATTTCTCCATCGCGCAAAGCATCAACTGCGAGCTCTATATTGCGCTCGTTTATATTCCCTTCAAGCACCTTAAGTATCTTCATAGTATTTAGTATTTAGTATTTGGTTATCAATTAAAATATTTCGATTTCAAAATTCGTGGCATCAGCATATTTTTCGAGCAAATCGACGCTCCAATCGATAGTATCACGAAGCGGCATTTCTTCGCCGAAAGCATTGATTTGCATCTGGAGCATCGTAGTTTCGAGCGTAATTTTTGTGCGTTCAACGTCGCTTGTCGGGCTACCGATACCGCCCAATTCATCGCGATATAACGGCAGACCTTCTACATTCAACAAACCTCGGCCGATGCCTTCGAAAGGCTCATCGGCTTCCCCAATGCCCAACGTCACGCTATCACCCGAAATCTTATCAGCATCAAATCCGCCGATGGCATATCCGCTACCAATCGACACCAAGTTAATCAAATCGACGAGCGTATTGATGCGATATATCCCCATACCTTTCACAATACGCCGACACAAAGCCTCGCTCGACACGCGATAGCGATTCGGGTCTTTGCCACAGCGCTTATACAATTCGCGAGTGGCGGCGATTGCCGGACGCTTGTTTATCCACGGCAATTCGTAGCTGTCGGCAATGCGTTGGCAGGCTGTTTCGAGTTCCAACCACAGTTCTTCCGAAGTCTCGCTATTTACCACATTTGCTCGAATCAAGCCAATGTGAAGCCCCGGACAATATTGTTTTATCCTATCTTCTACTATAATTTTCATTTTTTGGACAAAATTTGCTCCAAAGTTAATAATTAATCTTAATTTTGCATCAAGATTAAAAATAATATTTCGATGAAAATAGGTATAATTGTTGCTATGAGCAAAGAATTAGCACTTTTGCTCAACATAATAGAGAATAAAGAAGAATCCGTTGTCAATGGCATCAAGATTTACCACGGTTCCGTAGGCAAAAACGAAGTCTACGCAATGCAATGCGGCATAGGCAAAGTAAACGCAGCAGTAGGCACGTTGTCGCTGATAGAAATTTGCAAACCGGATGTGGTGATAAATACCGGAGTTGCAGGCGGCGCGGATTTACAAGTACACCGAATGGACGTGGTTGTCGGAAGCGAGATTTGCTATCACGACGTGTGGTGCGGTCCCGGCAATGATTACGGATGCGTCGAAGGACTTCCCCTATTCTACAAATCGAACGATAAATTAATGGAAATAGCGACAAAAATTACCGATAAAGGAAGAATCATTCCCGGGCTAATCTGTTCCGGCGATAAATTTATCTCAAAAGTTGAAGAAGTTGCCGATATAAAATCGCATTTCCCCGAGGCATTGGCTGTCGATATGGAATCGGCGTCGATTGCACAAGTATGCCACCTGAAGGGAGTTTCGGTGTTTGTGCTTCGCATTATCAGCGACACACCCGGAGCAGAGGCTGACAACTATTCGCAGTACACGGATTTTTGGGGTAGCGCACCCGTACATACGTTCGAGATTTTGTCTGACATCTTATCGCAATTATAGTTTATGGAAAAAATACCGAGTTTCACAATCAATCATCTCGCGCTCAAACGCGGCATATACGTTTCGCGCATCGACTGCACCGAATCGGGCGACTACATCACCACATTCGATGTTCGCATGAAAGAGCCCAACAGAGAGCCGGCAGTATCGCAATCGGCGCTGCACACCATCGAGCATCTTGCCGCAACATTTCTGCGCAACCACCCGCAGTGGAAAGAACGCATCGTCTATTGGGGTCCGATGGGATGCTGCACAGGCAACTATCTATTAGTCAAAGGAAAGCTCACTTCAGCCGACGTTCTGCCGCTGATGATTGAAACTTTTAGATTTATCAGCACCTTCGAAGGCGATATCCCGGGAGCAACTCCGCGCGACTGCGGAAACTACCTACTCAACAACCTTCCTATGGCTCGTTGGGAAGCAAAGAAATATCTTGAAGAAGTTCTGCTAAAGGCTACTGAAGAGAATCTGAATTATCCGGAATAGACGGACTCGACAAAGTCCACTTTCCGCGGCTATAGACGAATTCCAAAACACCTAACTGACACAGTTTTATGATTGTGTCAGTTATTGTGTTTACCGACATCTTCAATGCCAAAGCCATATCGCTGATTTCGGCGCCCGGATTGTCGTTTGCAAATCTCATAACGACAGCCTCAGTCTCTGAGAAATCGGTTTTTGCATCGGCTTGGCTTCTGCGACGCATTATTGCCGCTATAGCGTCCGGAATCTGAATATTCTCATCGTCGACACGGAAATATGCTTTCAATCGATTGCCCTCTTCTTTTGTAAAGACCAAATCTTTCGACTTCGCAATTTCCGCTACAAGCACATATTTTCCGTCGAAACAATACAGGCTGTTGCTTACTCGTTGTGGCGGCTTGCAATACATTTGCGCGGCTTGCTCTATCATATAGAATTCCTCTTCACTTTTTACGCCG
>JAQXVL010000013.1 GCA_029224905.1 Bacteroidales bacterium | reverse complement strand
GTTTTCACTACTCAAAAAACTTGACGCAATGGAAATTTGCTCCTGCAAGTTTTCAGCGACATCCTAAAGATGATGACCAATGCGCGCCGGCTGCTTTCGTGAGTGGCGACACGCTTTTCTATACAGGCTCGACCTATTACGGGCTTCCCGTGTGGTATACCGACCAACCGAAGTCGGGTAAATTCAAAAAGGTGATGGATTGCGGCGTTCTGCCCTGGTGGGACCCGTATCTCTTCCTCGACGACGACGGCCGCTTGTATCTCTACTACGGTTCGAGCAACGAATATCCGCTCAAGGCGGTTGAGTTGAGCCGCGATAGTTTCTACCCGATAAGCAAAATTCACGATGTGATGATGCTTCATCCTAAAGAACACGGCTGGGAACGCTTCGGAATGAACAACGACGACGAAGTGACGCTCGCTCCGTTTACCGAAGGCGCTTCGATGACCAAATATAACGGCAAATACTACCTCCAGTACGGTGCTCCGGGCACGGAATTTAAGGTATACGCCGATGGCGTCTACGTAGGCGATTCGCCTCTCGGTCCGTTCACCTACCAACGTCATAACCCGATGAGCTACAAACCCGGCGGTTTCGTGCAAGGTAGCGGTCACGGCGGCACCTTCTGCGACCTGAAAGGCAACTATTGGCATGTGTCGACCTGTATGCTCTCGCTCAAATACAAGTTTGAGCGCCGCATCGGTCTTTATCCGACGGCATTCGATGCCGACGGCATGATGTATAGCAGTGCCGCTTTCGGCGACTATCCTAACTGGAACGCCGATAGCGACATCAAGAACCCCGTCGACCGTTTCTCCGGTTGGATGCTCCTTTCGCTTGGCAAAAAAGTCACCGCGTCGAGCACCGACAGCACTTTCGTGGCGTCGAATCTCTCCGACGAGAGTATGCGTACATATTGGTCGGCACGCACAGGCGAGCCCGGCGAATGGGTGATGATGGATTTGGGCGCCGAAAAGACCATTAAGGCTATCCAACTCAACTTCTACGACTACAAGAGCATCCAGCACAACCGCGCAAACGACGTCTATTATCAGTATCGCATCTATGCGTCGGCCGACGGCAATGATTGGCAACTCGTCGTCGACAAAAGCGACAACGACGAAGACTGTCCCCACGACTATGTAGAACTCCAAGCCGACTTGCAGACTCGTTATATTAAGGTGGAAAATCTGCACGTACCCTCGGGCAATTTCTGTATGTCGGAGTTGCGCGTGTTTGGACTGGGCGATGCTATCCCGGCTGATGTTAAGGGCTTGAAGGTGGCTCGCGATAAGGCTGACCCCCGAAACGCCATGATTAGTTGGCGTCCGTCGGAAGGCGCTTATGGATATAACGTCTACTACGGCATAGCTCCCGATAAACTTTATAACGCTATCACTGTTTATGGAGAGGAGAGTTACGATATGCGCGGACTCGACCGCGACACCGACTACTATTTCGCTATCGAGGCACTCGGCGAAGGCGGTCGCTCGAATCTTAGCAAAATCGTGAAATAACCAAAAACTACAAACTACTGAACTATGCGAATGAATAAAATTTTAGTTTCTATGGCAGCCATCCTCGTCGCTCTGTTGCCAATCAACGGAGCGGCGAAAGGCGTGGCAACAATTGCTGCCGAAGCGGAAGCACACCCGACTTTCGACAACGATGACGACTTTTTAGACTACATTGAAAAGGTACACTTCAATTATATGTGGGAAGGCGCAGAGGCAAATTCCGGTTTGGCATGCGAACGCATCCACCTCGACGGCGTTTACCCGCAAAACGACAAGACGGTTGTGACAATCGGCGGTAGCGGTTTCGGCGTTGCCGGGCTGATTGTAGGTATGGAGCGCGGCTTCATTACTCGTGCCGAGGGAGTCGCTCGTCTGCACAAAATCGTCGACTTCCTTACGCGTGCCGACCGCTTCCACGGCGTGTGGCCTCACTGGCTTGAAGGTACAACCGGTAAGGTGAAACCTTTCGGCAAGAAAGACAACGGCGGCGACCTCGTCGAGAGTTGTTTCCTTATGGAATCGCTGCTCTGCGTGCGTCAGTACGTTAAAGACGGCAACAAGTCGGAAAAAGAACTTGCCGCCAAAATCGATAAGCTTTGGAAAGAAATGGACTTCGAATGGTATCGCCGCGGCGGACAGAACGTGCTCTATTGGCACTGGTCGCCCGAATACGAATGGGACATGAACTTCCCGCTCGAGGGCTATAATGAATGCTTGATAACCTACATTCTCGGTGCCGCTTCGCCGACACATTCGATACCTGCCGAATGCTATCACGAAGGTTGGGCGCGCAAAGGCACTTTCACAACCGATGCCAAGCCTTACGGCTACGCTCTCGAACTCAGTCACAACTATGCCGAGCAAAAAGGCGGTCCGCTCTTCTGGGCTCACTATTCGTACATCGGTCTTGACCCGCGCGGCTTGAAAGACCGTTATGCAAACTATTGGAACGTTGTGGCTAACCACGCTAAAAGCGACTATGCTTATTGCGTCGAAAATCCGAAGAACTTCAAGGGCTATGGCGAAAACTGCTGGGGCTTGACCGCAAGCTATTCTACCGTTGGCTATACTGCACATTGTCCGCGCAACGACATCGGCGTAATCACCCCGACAGCTGCTTTGTCGAGCTTCCCTTACACTCCCGAAGAATCGATGCGTGCGCTCAAGTATTTCTACAGCAAAGGAAATTGGATTTGGGGTAAATACGGCTTCTACGACGCTTTCTCCGAACAAGACAATTGGACCGTTCCTCACTATCTGGCTATCGACCAATGCACGATTGCTCCTATGATTGAAAACTATCGTAGCGGTTTGCTCTGGAAACTCTTTATGAGTTGCCCCGAGGTGCAAAAAGGTCTTAAAAAACTTGGTTTTGAAATTAACAAATAAAATATAATACTGATGAAACTAACAAAAATTTTGATTGCATCGGCGATCGCTTTGACTTCGTTTGCCGCCACTGCTGCCAACAACAGCGACAAGGCAAAGATGGACAAGTTTATCGACGACTTGATGGGAAAAATGACTCTCCAAGAAAAACTTGGTCAGTTGAACCTTCCTGTGACCGGCGAAATCGTTACCGGACAAGCCAAGAGTAGCGACGTAGCGTCGCGCATCCGCCAAGGACAAGTGGGCGGCTTGTTCAACCTAAAAGGTGTAGAACGTATCAAAGACGTACAAAAGATAGCGGTCGAAGAAAGCCGCCTCGGCATTCCATTGCTGTTCGGTATGGACGTAATTCACGGCTACGAGACAGTATTCCCCATACCTTTGGCACTTTCGTGCACGTGGGATATGGAAGCCGTAGAACTTTCGGCACGTATAGCAGCACGCGAATGTAGCGCCGACGGCATTAACTGGACATTCAGCCCGATGCTCGACGTGTGCCACGACGCTCGTTGGGGACGTGTCTCCGAAGGCAACGGCGAAGACCCGTATCTGGGCGCTCGCATCGCTGAAGCTATGGTTCGCGGTTATCAAGGTAATCTCAAAAACAATGACGAAATTCTCGCCTGCGTAAAACACTTCGCCCTCTACGGAGCTCCTGAAGCAGGTCGCGACTACAACACGGTCGATATGAGTCATTGGCGTATGTATAACGACTATTTCCCACCCTATAAGGCTGCCATCGAAGCCGGTGCGCAAAGCGTTATGGCATCGTTCAACATCGTCGACGGTATTCCCGCAACCGGCAACCGCTGGCTGCTCACCGACGTGCTCCGCAACCAATGGGGCTTCGACGGATTCGTCGTTAGCGACTACACCGGCATCTTCGAAATGATTGCTCACGGAATGGGCGACTTGCAACAAGTCGGTGCTTTGGCTCTCCGTGCCGGTCTCGATATGGATATGGTGTCGGATGCTTTTGTCGGCACTCTCGAGAAATCGCTCAAGGATGGTATGGTATCGCAAGCCGACATCGATACGGCATGCCGCAGAATCCTTGAAGCAAAATATCGCCTCGGCTTGTTCGACAATCCTTATAAATATTGCGACACCAAGCGTCCGGCTAAAGAAGTCTTCACAGCCGAAAACCGCGCGGAGGCACGCCGCATCGCTCGCGAATCGTTCGTCCTTCTCAAAAACGAAGGCAATCTCCTTCCGCTCCGCAAAACAGGCAAAATAGCACTTGTAGGTCCGTTGGCAAACACACGCGCCAATATGCCGGGCACATGGAGCGTGGCTGCCGTAAGCGACAAATATTCAACCCTCCTCGAAGGCTTCCGCGCTGCCGTTGGCTCAAACGCTGAAGTGCTCTACGCTAAAGGTTGCAACCTTATGTACGATGCCGCTCGCGAAGCCGATGCCACTATGTTCGGCCGCGAAATGCGCGACAGCCGCAGCAACGAAGAAATGCTCCGCGAAGCGCTCGACGTGGCTGCAAAGGCTGACGTCATTGTTGCCGCTTTAGGCGAATCGTCGGAAATGTCAGGCGAATCGAGCAGCCGTACAAACTTGGAAATGCCCGACGCTCAACGCGACCTCCTCAAGGCGCTTTTGGCTACCGGAAAGCCCGTAGTATTGCTCCACTTTGCCGGCCGTCCTACCGTGCTGACTTGGGAAAACGAAAATGTACCCGCTATATTAAATGTTTGGTTCGGCGGTAGCGAAACTGCCGACGCTGTCCCCGATGTTGTCTTTGGCGACTATGCTCCTTGCGGCAAACTTACCACCTCGTTCCCGCGCACCGTCGGTCAATGCCCGATGAGCTACAACGAGTATAACACAGGTAGACCCCAAGCGAAATGGTTCACCAAATTTACTACAAGCTATCTCGACTCACCCAACGAACCGCTTTATCCCTTCGGCTTCGGATTGAGCTACACTAACTTCGACTATAGCGACCTTACGCTCGACAAGTCGGAAATGACCGAAACAGGTACTATCACCGCCACCGTTACCGTAACAAATAACGGCAACTACGACGGCGTTGAGGTCGTTCAGCTCTATATCCGCGACCTCGTGGGTAGCGTCGTTCGTCCGGTTAAAGAACTTAAAGACTTCAGCCGCATCAGCCTCCGCAAAGGCGAATCGCGCACAGTTTCGTTTACTATCAACGCCGAAAAACTCAAATTCTACAACTCGCAACTCGAGTATGTTTGCGAGCCCGGTGAGTTCCAAGTGATGGTAGGTCCGAACTCTCGCGACGTCAAAACAAAAACTTTTACACTTAAGTAAAAGAGTTTATACTATTCATAACTAAATTGTGTTATGTGTTCAGCTAAGGCGTTACAAGCAATAACTGTTTGAAAT
>JAQXVL010000012.1 GCA_029224905.1 Bacteroidales bacterium | reverse complement strand
TCCGGTTCGGAGACCGCGTTTTTTGCGATCACCGATGCCGATATCGACGAAATCGAAAACGAAGAAAAACAGTCGAAGATTCGCCGACTCCTCGAACGACCCGAACAACTCCTTGCCACCATCCTGATTACCAACAACTTGGTAAACATCGCAATCGTAATTCTCTGTAATTACGCTATGGAGCAAATGTTCGATTTCCACTACGAATGGCTCGACTTCGTCGTTAAGTCGGTCATCCTTACCTTCATCTTGCTGCTTTTCGGCGAAATTATGCCCAAGCTCTACTCCAACAACCACTCGATGCGTTGGGCTCTCTTCGCCTGCGACGGACTCTCGGCAATTTCGACATTTTTCGCACCGGCGTCGAGAATCATGGCGGCAAGTTCGTCGATTGTTCGCAAGGTGGTAACAAAAAAGTCGGACGACATCTCGCTGACCGACCTGAGCAATGCGCTGGAAATCACCAACGTAGAAGAAGGCAAAGAGAAAACGATGCTTCAGGAGATTCTGAAATTCGGCGGCAAAAGCGTGTCGGAAATTATGACGCCGCGCGTCGACGTTACCGACATCGACACGGAAGCCACCTTCGCCCAACTCCTCGCGCTAATCCGCGAAACCGGCTACTCGCGAATCCCCGTCTACGAAGGCAACCAAGACAACATCAAAGGCGTCATCTACGCAAAAGACGTGCTCCCCTACCTCGAACGCGACGACAATTTCGACTGGGTGGCGCTCGTCAGAAAGCCGATGTTCGTGCCCGAAGGACGTATGATTGACGACATCCTCGAAGACTTCCGCAAAAACAAGATTCACATTGCCATCGTCGTCGACGAATACGGCTGCACGCAGGGCATCGTAACCCTCGAAGACGTGCTCGAAGAAATCGTCGGCGAAATCAACGACGAATACGACGACGACGAAAAATACTACACCCGAATAGCGCCCGACACCTACCAATTCCAGGCGCGCACACAGCTCAACGACTTCTACCGCATCACCGGACTCGACGAAGACGAGTTTAAAGACGTTGAAGAAGACGCCGAAACCATTGCCGGACTGCTGCTCAACATCAAGCACGACTTCCCTACGGCTAAGGAGGTTATCGAATTCGGCCGCTGCCGATTCGTGGTCGAAAAAGTCGAGCGGCATCGCATCGAGGTCGTGCAAGTGACTATCAAATCAGTTACCGACACAGAAAAACCGGCTGAGCAATGAAATTCGGAGCAGTCATAATATGTGCCGCATTGGTGTTTGCCTGTGCATGTTCGCGGTCGCCGAAGCCCACTCCGCGGCCCGTGGCTTACCCCTACATCGAACGCGCCTACGACACTGCCTACTGCACCGTCTCAGAGCACTACAACCTCCAACTCAACGCCCAAGCCGACATCACCGACCGCGATTCGGGCAACTTCGAAAGTCCGAACTTCGAAGTGCGCTACGAAAAGTACGGGGCAACGCTCTACGTACAATGCTGGCATACAGAGTCGTACGAACGCTATCTCGCCATTGCCGAAAATCGTGCCGAGCGCGCCGAACGCGACTACGGCAACAGCGCACCACAGTCAACGACCATCGAACGCGGCGAAATTGCCGCCGTGGTAAACCGCACAACCGGCAAAACGCTTACACCCTTCCACTTCTTCGCCGGCGACAACTCTCGCAACCTCGCCTATGGCGTCGTCGTTGCCGACAACGCCTACGACCCCGACTCTATCGCTCCCGTCTACGACTATATTCTCGACGACATACTACATCTCCTAAACAATTGGACTACCTATAAAACAAGATGAAAATCAACACATTCGACATAGACAACCGCATCAACGTAGCCTACTGCGAGATTCCCGACCTTATGGAACATTCCGACTCGGGATGCATCGGCATGCGCTATCTGACGGCTAACGTACGCTCCGACAGTCGCCGACGAGAGATTTTTACCACAAATCTGCTCATCCGCGACGTCTTCGGTGACGGCAGCCACCTCTGCCACTACCCCAATGGCGCACCTTACCTCGAAAACGTGGCGCCGCCGACACCCGTAATCAGCCTTTCGCACTGCCGCGACATGGCGGCTCTCGCCTACGCCAACGAGCCGGTCGGCATCGACGTAGAAGAAATGGCGGAACGCATCATGCGCGTGCGCGAGCGTGTGCAAAACGCTGACGAGCAACGACATACAGGTAGCTCCATCGTGCTCAATACCATCGCTTGGACCGCCAAAGAAGCCCTCTTCAAGGCAATACCCGAAGAAGGCGTCGACTTTGCACGCGACCTGGCTATCGACATGAGCACGACAAAGGCTAACGCCATAGTTAACGAATTCACAGCCACCGCTTTCGGCAGACGATACAAACTCGTGTCGCGACTGCTCGACGACAGAGTGCTCACCGTGGCTTTCAAACTATAAACAACACAAAACTAACTGATTATGAAACCTTTGAAGTTATTACTCCTGCCTTTGGCAATTGCATCGACGCTCGCCTTTGTCGGCTGCTCCGACAACGACGATGACAACACACTCGACAAAACCGTCGATGTCACTTTCCGACCTACTATCGACGCCGAAATCACACGCGCCATCGCCGACGGCTCGGCTGCCGACCAACTCGTTGTGGTCGTGTTCGACGACGCGATGAACCAACTCAGCCGCCAAACCGTCGAAATGGCTACGGCGACCACTCAGGGCGTCAAACTGCCGCTCGTTCCCGCCATGTCGTACAAAATTCTCTTCTGGGCACAACACGCAGGCAACACCGCCTACACAATCGCCGACGACGGAACAGTCAGTATCGACTACACTCCGTTTGCCAACGCAGGCTTTAGCGGAATGGAAAATCTCGACGCATTCTGCGCAACAGTCGACATCACCGTCAGCGGCACATCGACTTCCGACGTGGCTCTACATCGTCCGCTGGCGCAAATCAACTTTGCCGACGCTACGACGGCTCCCACTGCCGCAACCGATAAGGCAACCGTTACGCTCAAAGGCGTGGCTACAGCCTACAATCCGTTCACGTCGACAGTCTCAGGCAACGCCGACGCTACGTTTACGTTTAGCGACTTCACCGCCGAGACTCTAACCGCCGACGGCACAACCTACTATTACGTTGCCACGGCTTACGCATTCGCGCCGACGTCAGAACGTATCGACGCCGACTACTCGTTCGCCCAAAGCGAAACCGTTGTCCGCTCGTCGTCGTTCTCGTCAATCCCCGTGACGCGTAACAAACGTACAAACATCGTCGGCAACATCATAACTACCGAATAATAATCGACAAATCAACGAATGAATCGAATCAGCATTTTTGCCCTCGCACTCGCCCTCTCGGCATCGACAGCCGACGCATGCACAAGCCTAATCGCCGGAAAAGGTGTAACCACCGACGGCTCAACGATAATCACCTACAACGCCGACTCTTACGTCATTAGCGGATACTTGCAGCACACACCGGCAGCCGACCATGCGCCGGGCGAAATGCTCGAGGTGGTGGAATGGGACACGAACAAGCCCCTCGGAAAGATTCCGCAAGTGAGCCACACCTACTCGACCATCGGCAACATCAACGAGCATCAGTTGGCAATCACCGAATCGACC
Organism: Bacteroidales bacterium; assembly: GCA_029224905.1. Lineage (GTDB taxonomy): Bacteria > Bacteroidota > Bacteroidia > Bacteroidales > Muribaculaceae > Limisoma. The sequence continues at coordinate 5,929 of JAQXVL010000012.1, read as the reverse complement.
TTCGACTGCCGCAGCGAACTCGCCGACACAACAGCCATAATCGACTACGGCTCACTGATTTACATCACGCTCCAACGCGCCAAGACTGCACGCGAAGCCATCACCGTGATGACCGACCTCGTAGCCCGCTACGGCTACTATAGCGGCGGCGAATCGTTCTCGATAGCCGACCCCGACGAGGCTTGGGTGCTCGAAATGGTGTCGAAAGGCATGGTCGAGAAAGGCGCCGTGTGGGTTGCACGCCGAATTCCCGACGACTGCATCAGCGGACACGCCAACCAGTCGCGAATCCACCAATTTCCGCTCAACGACAAAGAGAACTGCCTCTACGCCGACGACGTCATCACGTTTGCGCGCCGTATGGGCTGGTTCGACGGAAAAGATGAAGACTTCAGTTTCTCGAAAGCCTACGCCGTAAGCGACTACCTGTCGTATCGCGGCTGCGACGGACGCGTGTGGTCGTACTTCAACCGCTTTGCCGACGGCATGGACAAATATCTGCCGTTCATCAAAGGCGAAGGCGGCGAAACGCTGCCGCTCTACGTCAAGCCGAACTGCAAAATCTCGGTGCGCGACATCCAAAGCGCAATGCGCGACCACTTCGACGGCACCGAATTCGATATGACCGACGACCCGGGCGCAGGTCCGTGGAAATCGCCCTACCGCTACGCCCCGCTGGTATACACAGTCGACTCGGTGGAATATATCCACGAGCGACCGATATCGACACAACAAACCGGCTTTACCCTCGTTGCACAAATGCGCCGTTGGCTGCCCGACTGCATCGGCGGAATCCTCTGGTTCGGCGTCGACGATGCCAAGATGGGCGTCTTCAACCCGATATATTGCTGCATGGACCGCGTGCCCAACTGCTATCGCCAAGAGATTTCCGACCTCTATACGCTCAACTGGGAGTCGGCATTTTGGGTAAACAACTGGGTGGCAAACCAAACGTACAACCGTTTTTCGCTGCTTTATCCCGACGTTGTGAAGGTGCAAAACGAAATCGAAGACGCCTATCCCGCTATGACTCAAGCCGTTGAGAAGCGCGCCGCTGCGGCACTCGCCGAATCGCCGAGCCGCGCCGTCGAAATTCTTTCGGCGTTCAGCGACAGCGTTTCGCAAGCCGCAACCGACCGATATCGCAAACTCGGCGAATATCTCTTCGTGAAATATCTCGACGGACGCCAACGCAAAGAAAAAAACGGCACGTTCAAACGCACCGAATACGGCTACCCCGTCAGCCCCAATTCTCCCGGCTATAACGACGAATACTACAAACGTATCGTCGACGAAACCGGCAAGAAATTTATCAACAAACAAGTAAATTAATCATCCAATTTTCTTGTAAACATTCAGATAAATCGTTAATTTAGCGAAAAATTGCAACCCGATGAATAATTACTACTATTTAGGTCCTAACAATCAGCAAATCGGACCGATGCCGCTAAACGAATTGATAGTGAAAATCAATGAGAATACCTTAGTGTGGACAGCCGGTATGAACGAATGGCAACCGGCGGGATTCGTGCCGGAAGTGGCAGCTGCATTGGCTTCACGCTATCAAAATATGCCGCCGCAACAACAGCCGCAACAACCATATAACCCTAACAATCAGGGTTATGGTCAACAAGGTTACGGTCAGCAAGGTTACGGTCAACAAGGTTACGGTCAACAATACGACAATGGATACGTGCCGGAACGTCCACAGAACTATATGGTTTTCAGCATTTTGGCAATACTGTTTTGCTGTTGGCCGTTGGCAGTAGTAGCGCTAATCCATTCCACTAAGGTGAACAGCAACTACGATGTCGGCAACTACGCAGAAGCACAAGAATACTCCAACAAAGCGCGCAATTGGCTGATTGCCAGCGTCGTGTGTGGAGTCGTAGCACTGGCATTCTATTCCGTTTTTATCTTATCAGAAGCATTCTAATGCCGCTGAACGTCAAGCAAAAACGATACATCTACGCTGCCATTACATTCGTTGTAGTGGCAGCAATTGCTATTTATTCCTATTTCGTCGACACGCGCGGCGCCGCCCTTGCGCCGAAGTGCCCGCTCTTTCTGACAACAGGATATAAATGCCCGGGCTGCGGCACGCAACGCGCTCTGCACGAGCTCGTTCACGGCAATTTCGTCGAGTTCGCCATCTACAACCCGATACTCGTTATCGCCATTCCTTACATAGTCATCCTCGTCTATCTGCAATATCTCGGCGGCGCGGACCGATTCCCAAAAGCGAACAAGATCCTTGCCGGAAGTCGGGCTGCCCTCGCCTGGTTCTTCGTAATTATTGCATATTGGATAATAAGGAATGTTTTGAATTTTTGAATTTGGGATTTTATGAATTTTTATTTTTGGGAATTTATATATATATTCGCCAAAAATTAGTTAGCTATGAAGGAGTATTTCTATATTGACGTCAACGGCAACCAAGTTGGACCGCGCCAATTGTCGGACCTCATCGGTGTAATAAACCTCGACACAATGGTCTGGACGACTGACCTTACTGACTGGGTGCCTGCACGCAACGTTGCCGAACTCGCCGACGCACTCAACGCCTATCAAACTCAACAGAACGCAAATCAGCAACAACAGATGAATCAACAACCGCCGTATCAACAACCGCCGTATCAACCGCCGTATCAACCGCCGTATCAACGACGCCCGGCACCGGGTCCCAAGCCCGACAACTACCTCGTGCTGAGCATTATTTCAGTCTTTTTCTGCTGCCTGCCGCTTAGCATTGCAGCAATTATCTACGCAATCAAGGTTGACGAACATTGGTCGAAAGGCGAATACGAAAGCGCCTACGACGCATCCGGCAAGGCGAAGAAGCTGCTGATTTGGAGCGCAATAGCAACCGCTGCATTGACGATACTCTGCATCGTATTCTACATCTTTGTATTTGTACTCGCGATAGGCACGGCAGGATTGGCGGCGCTTTAAAGCAAAGAAAGAATTCCGTCGACGTCGCCGGGAGCAAAGCGCCGGATTTCGGCATCGCGTGCAAACCACGTCATCTGCTTCTTGGCGTAGACACGCGTGTTTTTCTGAATACGCGCCACCGCCGTCGGCAGGTCCCACACGCCGTCGAACATGGCGAACATCTCCTTGTAGCCCACCGTGTTAAGCGAGTTGAGATGTCGCAACGGATAGACTCGTCGCGCTTCTTCGACCAATCCGGCTTCGACCATCATCTCGACACGACGATTGATGCGGTCGAACAGCACATCGCGCGGCAGCGACATCTCGGTTTTGACAATTCTGAACGGGCGCTGTTTGGCGCTGTTGGTGCGCAACGAGGTGTAGGTAGTTCCCGATTGGCGGCAAATCTCAACGGCGTGCACCACTCGTTTCATATTTTTTCGGTCGACGCGCTCATAATATTCCGGATCGAGGCGTCGAAGTTCTTCGAGCATCGCCTCGTCGCCATTGTTGCGCCAATCGTCGGCAACTGCCGTACGCACCTCATCGCTGATAGTCGGAATGTTGTCAATTCCCTTGCAGACAGCATCGACATAGAGCATCGACCCGCCGCACATCACGGCATAGTCGCTCGCGGCAAAAAGCCGTTCGAGAAGTGCGATGGCGTCGGTTTCGAACTGCGCCGCGCTATAGTATTCGTCGAGTTCGAGCATATCCACGAAATGGTGCGGCACGGCACGGCGCTGAGCAGGCGTCGGCGCGGCTGTACCAATCGGAATACCGCGGTAAATTTGACGCGAGTCGGCGCTGATAATCTCAGCACCGACTCGTTGCGCCAATTCTACGGCTGTATCACTTTTTCCCGAACCGGTCGGTCCGGTGATGACTATTAACGTCTTGCGGCTCACCGTTGCTCAACGAGTTTGCAAATCTCGATAATCACGTCGGTAGCCTTTTCCATCGAGCCGACGGGCACATATTCGTAGCGTCCGTGGAAGTTCAGCCCTCCGGCAAAGATGTTCGGGCAAGGAAGACCCTTGAACGACAATTGCGCACCGTCCGTTCCGCCACGGATAGGCTGAACCTTAGGCGTCACGCCGGCGTTGACCATCGCCTGTTTGGCAATGTCGACAATAAACATCACCGGCTCAATCTTTTCGCGCATATTGTAGTATTGGTCCTTGATTTCAATCGTGCAGCAACCGGGGAACTCGTTGTTGGTCTTGCGCACGAGGTGTTCCAACTCCTTCTTACGACGCTCGAAGCGGTCCATGTCGTGGTCGCGAATGATGTAGGTAAGCGTAGTTTCTTCGACCGAGCCGTCGACGCCGATAAGGTGGTAGAATCCTTCGTAGTCTTCGGTGTGTTCGGGAGTTTCCCAACGCGGAAGCATTATCATAAACTGGTTGGCGATGCGTATAGAGTTAATCATCTTGTGCTTGGCATAGCCGGGATGCACGTTGCGACCCTTGAACACAACCTTAGCCGATGCTGCGTTGAAGTTTTCGTACTCCAATTCGCCGATAGCGCCGCCATCCATGGTATAGGCAAAGTCGGCGCCAAAACGAGCAACGTCGAACTTATGTGCGCCCAAGCCGATTTCCTCGTCGGGATTAAAGCCGATACGGATGTCGCCGTGCTTGATTTCGGGATGCGCGAGCAGATACTCAACTGCAGTGATAATCTCGGCAACGCCGGCTTTGTCGTCGGCACCGAGCAGAGTCTTACCGTCGGTCACGACGAGTCGCTCGCCGACATAGTCTTTCAGTTCGGGGAAATCATCAACCGAGAGCACCACACCGGCGTCGGCATCGAGCACGATATTGCCGCCGTCGTAGTTTTCAACAATCCGGGGATTAACGTGGCGTCCGGACATGTCGGGCGATGTATCCAAGTGGGCAATAAAACCTACAGTAGGCACTTTACGGTCGGTGTTCGACGGCAGGGTTGCCATAAGATATCCGTTGTCGTCGAGGGTAATGTCTTTCAACCCTAACGATTGTAATTCTTTCTCTAATGCTTGAGCGAACACCATCTGACCGGGTGTCGACGGCGTCAGATTGGTCAACTCATCGCTTTGGGTGTCGTACTTGACATAGCCCAAAAACCTGTCTAATACATTCATCGATATGTTAGTTTTGTTTTGACTGCAAATTTAATGCATTTTCGACGGTTTGTCAAAACTCTGCGCTGTGTTTTACAACATTTCGCACCACCACCTCCGTCATCGAAGCAGTCTGAAGCGAAAATGCACCGGAATCGAATGCTTTTTTTACCATTAGAACAGATGTTTTTCCAAAATAATGTTAACAACACTTATTTTATTCACATAAGAATAAAAGAATTCTTACTTTTTGACTAATTTAGCGACAAAAATAAACTAATACCTAAATAAAATGTTAAGAAAGAGTACATTTTTAGCAGTGCTGATTATCGCATTGTTAAACCCTATTGCAAAAGCGGACGACTACATTAAGCGCGAATTCCGCGCCATTTGGCTCACAACCGTTTGGGCCATCGACTGGCCATCGACGACAGGCACGACGTCGAGCGCACAAACTGCGCAAAAGAATCAAATGATTGCTTATCTCGACCAACTGGAGCAAGAAAACTTCAACGCGGTATGCTTCCAAGTTCGCTCGATGTGCGACGCGATGTATAACTCGAAGTACGAGCCGTGGTCGAGTTACCTGACCGGCTCACGCGGCTCGAATCCCGGCTGGGACCCGTTGGCATTCGTTGTTGAAGAATGTCACAAACGCGGCATGGAATGCCATGCGTGGGTCAATCCGTTCCGGTTCTCAACCGGTACGGCTTGGAACACAACACAAGACCAACAACTGAAAAACAACGGATGGCTACTGAGTTACAATGACGGAAGCAAAACCACAACCATCCTCAACCCGGGCATACCGGAAGCACGCAAACGTATTGTTGACGTTTGCCAAGACATCATAACCAACTACGATGTAGATGGAATCATCTTCGACGACTATTT
>JAQXVL010000011.1 GCA_029224905.1 Bacteroidales bacterium | reverse complement strand
TGGTGTGCAACAACAATCTGCTCTTCCACGCGTCGATACCGCTCAATGCCGATGGCACGTTCAAGGAAGTGACCATTCGCGGCGAAAAGTATTCGGGCAAAGCGCTTCTCGACAAGGTAGACCACATCGTCCGCGAGGCATACTATGGCGACGACGAAGACGACCGCGCCTACGCGCTCGACTATGTGTGGTATTTGTGGTGCGGCAAAGATTCGCCATCGTTCGACAAAGACAAGATGGCGACCTTCGAGCGCTATTTCATTGCCGACAAGCAGTTGCACAAGGAGGAAAAAGGCTGCTACTACGACCTGCGCAATCGCGAAGACGTATGCAACCAAATTCTGCTGGAGTTCGGCATCGACGACGTACATTCGCACATCATCAACGGTCACGTGCCCGTAAAGACCATCAAAGGCGAGCAGCCCATCAAGGCAAACGGCAAGATGCTCGTCATCGACGGCGGCTTTTCGAAAGCATATCAGCCCGAAACGGGAATTGCCGGCTACACGTTGGTGTTCCACTCGCGGGCATTGCAACTTGTTCAGCACGAGCCGTTCGAATCGCGACAGAAGGCAATCGAGGAAGGGCTCGACATCAAGTCGAACACGTTCTTGGTAGAGTTCAACAGCCAGCGGCTAATGGTAAAAGACACCGACAAAGGGCTTGAACTTAAGACCCAAGTCCGCGACCTGAAAAAACTCCTCGCCGCCTACCGCTTCGGCTTGATTAAGGAAAAGTAATACTTTGCAACTTTAAGAAGCGCACTCTTATATTTCAAACTTGGCGGAGAGGCGGAAGTTGCGGCCGGGCATGGGGTAGTTGTGGACCACTTCGTATGCTTGGTTGAGCACGTTGTTGAGTTCGCCGGCGAGCTTGAGTCGGCAGCGCTTGAAGGTGAGTTGCTTCGACAGCGACAGGTCGTTGGTATACCACGGCGCTTCGTAGTTTTCGGGTAGGTGTTCGCGTGCGTTATATCGCTTGCCGGTGTAGATGAAGCTGTAGTTGAACTCCCAGCCGCGCCAGTCTGCGCCGAGTGCGAGCGAGAAGCTGTGGTGCGGCACGTAGGGTATTTGCTTGTTGTAGAACGACTCTTCGGGGTCGCTCTTGTCGCGGGCGTCTTGGTAGGTGTATTCGGCGAGCAGTCGGAGGTTGACTTTGCTGATGTGTGCGCCGACGGTTGCGATAATTTCCGAGCCGAGAATGTCGACTTTGCCGAGGTTGATAACTTTCCAGCGGAATTGCCCGGCGGGGTAGGTGATTATCTTGTCGCTGACGCGGTTGTAGTATGCGTCGAAGCGTATGTCGATGTAGTCGAAAAACGGGTTTTTGAATGTTTTGCGTATTGCTGTTCCGAGGTCGTATTGTGTGGCAAATTCGGGACGTACGTCGGCGATGTTGCCGGTTTCGGTGTAGTAGAGTTCGTTGAATGTGGGCATTCGGAAGATTCGTTTATAGAATCCGGTGATGCGGATGTCGTTGTTGCGCGCGGCGGGCAAGTAGGTGAGGAAGACGGCGGGTGCGAATTTGCGGTAGTCGTCGGTGAATGTGTAGCCGCTTTTGCGTGCTTTTTCTTTGACGAATGTGCCGAGCAGGCTGGCTTGCACTTTCCAGTGGTCAAGGTTGAGTGCGGTTGCGAGCGAAACGTATTCGGTCCAACGTGTAGGGCGTGCCGGGTCGTCCATAAGCGGGACGAACGAGTGTAAGCCGTTCATCTGTGCGTCGACTGATGCGGAAGCGTGCCAGGCGTCGGTGATGCGGATGAGGTTTGCGCACGAGAGGTAGGCTTCGCGCTGGTAGTATGAATTGTTGAGGTATAACTCTTTGGGGTCGTCGCGAAGGAATCGCATGTAGTCCCACGAGTATTTTCCGTTGATTTTGAATTCGTAGATGTCGGTGGCTTGTTTTGCGAATGTTGCTTGTAGGAATGCCGCTTTGTCCCATTGTCGTTCTCCGTGGCGGAACACGTTGTTGACGATTGCGCCGGGGATTCCGCGTTCGGAGGTGAAGAAGTAGGCGTTTGCGTTCCATTTTCCGCCGGGGACGTATCCGTAGACGCCGACTTCGGTGCGTAGCGACTCGACGTCGCCGTTATGTCGTGTTGCTGTGGTGTCGTAGGCGATGTCGCCGTTTTGGAGGCGTCGGGTGTAGCGGAATTTGTATTTTCCGTTGGCGTAGGTGTATTCGGCATTCGCCGAGAGGTGTACTCTGTGTGTCAGGCGTTGCTCGAAGAGGATTGACGGGTTGGCGAGGCCGAAACTTCCGGCGCGCATTTGCACTCGCATGTGGGTGTGCTCGCCGTCGGCGAAGCGCGGTCGGCGCGTGGCGATGTAGATAGCGGAGGCGGTGCTGAAGTCTTTTGCTGTTTGGAAGATGTCGGATTTCTGCCCGTTGTAGAGCGAAATTGCGTCGACGTTGTCGAGGGAGTATCGCCCGAGGTCGACTTGTCCGTTTTGTGCGTTGTTGAGTTGTACGCCGTTGTAGAACACGCCGACGTGCTGGCTGCCCATACTGCGGATGTTGACGGTCTTGATGCCGCCTACGCCGCCGTAGTCTTTTATCTGTACGCCGGAGAAGTAGCGCAGTGCGTCGGCGACGGAGTGGCTGTTGAGGCGTTCGAGCGTGGCGCCGGTGAGCATCTGCGGCTTGATGATTTCTTTGTCTTTGACTTGGATTACCGAGACCTCTTTTATCTCGAAGATGGAGTCGAGAAATGTGTCGTCGGCGTGTGCCGAAGCGAGTGTGGCAAGTGTTGCCGCCAGGGCGATGATGAGTCGTTTCATTTTGTAAATATTTTAGTCCGAACCCCGAGCGCTGTGTCGGGTACCTCGCGGACAGTAAAACAAATGTTTGACGTTGGCATTGTGTTCCGGCTTCTCCTCCGTTGCGATTACGCAGCCTTCCCGGTTGCCCAGTGACTGCGTACGGGTTTTGTTTGTGGAGTTACGGCAGCGAGTACTGCTCAGGCGTTCCACCTGATTCCTTTTGCCAAAGTCTGTCGGTGTATCATAAAAGCCAATCTGCTGCGTTGCTATCGACTTCGGGCTCGGTCATGTACGGGCAGTACACTCCCTTCGCCCTCTGTCTCAGCGCCTTGCATCTTGACTATTCTGATGCACCTTTGGGGCTGTAGTCAAAATTTATATTTTGACACAGCCTTTCGATGCAAAGGTACTGCCTTTACGGCAATTTTCAAAGCGTCGACTATTTGTAGTTGTCGGCGATTGCGTAGATTGATTCGAAGATTTCTTTGTCGGAGTCGGAGAGTGTTATTCCTCGGCGAGCCATCATTCGCTTGGCGATGTCGAAGAATTTTGCGACGGAGACGTCTGTGTAGCCTGCCGAGCCGCCTTCGAGGAATGATGCGACGAACGCTCGCGGAAATCCTGCGCCGTGGATGTTGACGCCCACGCCGATTACGGTGGCGGTGTTGAGCATACAGTTGATGCCGATTTTCGAGT
>JAQXVL010000010.1 GCA_029224905.1 Bacteroidales bacterium | reverse complement strand
GCGATTCATGTCGACAAACACGTTTCGCCATTCGCCGCCCTGCGCCTTGTGACACGTTATGGCATAGCCGTACTTACAAACAACGGCATTGAAATACTCATCTTTTTGCACTCTGTCGACGTATTGTTTCACCATATTCTCGAGAATCGAATTTCCCTTCATCTCGTTCGGATTATTGAGCGCCGAACGAATCTCCTTGAGGCGTTTGCGCAGTTTTTCCGGCAATTTTTCGTGGAAGAGCACCGTCTGTGCTTGCACGACTTCCTTCGACACGATGGCATTCTCGTCGTCGATAAAGTTGTCGAGGAGCATCACCTTGGCTTCCTTACGCTGCCCGTACGAGCGATACTCAATCTTCACTTTGCGGAAAGCCAAATCGACCAACTTGCCGGAGCCGCGAAGGCGCACGGGATAGCGCTCGACGGCGGCATCGGAGTCGCATTCGACCACACGCACGAAACTGCCGTTGAACAGTTCGCAATCCGTGCGATAGTTATTGCGAGCAATCATCAGCAACTCGCCCGGCAAAAGTCGAGCAACATTCGTGCCGAAATAATGTCGGCGGATGGCTTGATTGTACTGCAAAGCCTGCCGATTGGTTTGCGTAATGACAATGCTCTGCGGTCCGGGTTTGTCGGGCATAAGCCGAAAATAAGGCTCCAGCAAATCGTTGTCGGCATTAATCACATCGTCGGCGTATTCGACAGCAAATGACATAAACGCCCGTCGGTCGATGCTCCGACGCAACGCAGTGGCATTGTGCAAAATCCCGCTCTCGACGTCTTGGCGCACCACCTCGTCGAGCAAAGCCACTCGGCAATCGACGTCGTAGTGTGTCGAAAGATAGTCTTGGTCCATTGCCGGCGAAAGGCTCTGCCCTACCGGCGGCAACTGTGCATAGTCGCCCACGAAAACAATCTTTCTGCCGTCGGCATAGGCGAACAAATCTTTCAGAAGATGTCCACTGCCGAACGTAAACAAATCGTTCTCCGAATAGCAATCTTGTATCATTGAAGCCTCGTCGACGAAATAGATTGCATCTTCGCTGTCGTCGTTCTTTCGCAAAACGAATTTCAGCTGAATGATGTCGTCTTCGCTGACGTTATTCATCCGGCGCTTGCTACCGTTGCTCAGCATGTAGATGGCACGATGAACCGTCGACGCTTGCAGACCGGTTTTATCCGACAAAATCATCGCCGCGCGACCCGTTGGCGCCATTACGTGGCATACACGTCCCTCGTTTTGCTCGGCGGCTGTGTTGCGAACGATGTCGACAAACGCCTTGAGAATCGTCGTTTTTCCCGTCCCGGCAGCGCCTTTTAGAATGAAAACAGTGCTGTCGTCGTCAAGAAATCGCCGGAAAGCATCGATGGCGCTTTGCTGCGACCGTGTGTATTCAAAATTTCCCATCCCTCACGCAACCGAATCAAAACGGCTTTCTATACTTGTCGTCGGCACTATCGTCGATAATGCTCAAATAACTTGCATAACGCGACTCACTTATCAGATGGTTTTCCAAAGCATCCTTGACTGCGCATCCCGGCTCGTGACGGTGCGTGCAGTTGCCATACTTACACCCGGCGGAAATGCGAAAAATTTCGGGGAAGAAATGCGCCACTTCTTCGGTGGCGAAATCAATCGTACCGAAGCCTTTGATGCCCGGCGTGTCGATGATATAACCGCCGTCGGCAAGTTCGTACATTTCAGAGAACGTCGTCGTGTGCATACCCGTGTGATGCGTCTGCGACACTTCCGCCGTACGAGCCTCAGCGCCCGGCACCAAGCGGTTGATGAGCGTCGACTTGCCCACGCCGGAATTGCCCGAAAGCAGTGTGGTTTTGCCGTGCAACATCGCGCGGATTTCGTCGAGCCCGATGTTCGCTGCCGCCGAAACCTCGACAACGCGATAGCCTATCGACTCATAGAGATAGCGCACGCCGTCGCAATATTCGCGCATATCTTCATCGAGCAAATCTATCTTGTTGATGACAATCACCGCCGGCACGCGATAAGCCTCTGCCGTTGCCAAAAAGCGGTCGATAAACGTCGTAGACGTCAGCGGGTTGACCAACGACACGACAAGCATTGCCGCATCGAGATTAGAAGCAATGATGTGCGACTCCTTCGATAGATTCGACGCACGACGAATGATGTAGTTGCGGCGCTGATGCACCTCAACAATAAAGGCTACGTCAGCATTTTCTACTATCGTAACCCTGTCGCCCACCGACACAGGATTGGTGGTACGCAGACCTTTCAACCGAAAATTGCCCTTTACCTTGCAATTGACGTAACGCGAATCGTCGGTCTTTACCACATACCAACTACCTGTATTCTTTACTACTAATCCTTCCATACCACAAAGGTAAGAAATTTCCCGCCATTTTCCAAAAAAGCCGTAATACACCTCCGCAGAATAATTTTTCAAATATTTATCGTAAAAGTTGCATATTTTAACGACAATTTATACATTTGCGATATATTAACCCAACCAACCACACTATGAAACAAAAAATCATCGCTGCCGTAGCAGCAATCAGCGTATCATTATGCGCAAACGCCATCGGACCAAACGTATTTAACCACCTGGGAGTCAACGCCGGAGTCGGCACAACCGGTATTTCCATCGAAGCGGCTACGCCGATAACCAACTTCTTACAGCTCCGCGCCGGCGCATCATTCGTTCCGCCTATCAAATTCCACACCACGGAGACATTC
>JAQXVL010000009.1 GCA_029224905.1 Bacteroidales bacterium | reverse complement strand
TGCGAGTTCCTTCGCGGTGTTGATGTGGGCGACTTCAGCGGTGCATATTATCTGCCGAAGAATTTGTCGGATGAATTTGAGTCGATTTTCAAACGCTATCTAAAAGATTCAATCTACAAAGTGAATACCGATTCCGCCGCAACTACCGACTGAACATTAGAATAGATAGACACATCGTTTGGTTTAAAACATGCTTCAGCCTCTGCGGTATTTGGATTAACTGTCTGCGCTACAGACAATATGATGTAAAGTAATCGTCTTAGAAAGATTCTAAGAATTACCAAGTGGGCACGTCAAAATATACATAAGATTCGTCGTCGTACGTTTTTTTACCGGATGTATAATCGTCTGTTGTCTTGTACATATAAACCCATCCCGGAATACGTGCTGATGCATTATGTTCACCACCATTGTTTTGTACGACAGGGTATGATTTTCCGTTCCATTCAACTCGGTAAATTAATTTTTCGCCTAAATACAAAACGTATAGTTTTAGTTCTTTTGGTCCTGTCAAATACCAAGTTCTTCCGTCGCGGTAGCAATCACCAATAACAGTACCCACTTCAATCCAGTTGGCGGAAGTAGCTTGTTGATTGTTGGTTTGCGGCATTCCCATCACCGGAGTTGATAGAGATAGTACGACTACGGTGCAGATACACAAAAATTTCAATACTCTTTTCATCTTATGAATGTTTGTTTTTTATATATATAAGACTCCAGCCTTCCCTTTTCCCACATCCGGGAATTGTGCGTAAACGACAGATTGCGTATACGCCTCAATTCGGCTATTTCGTTTTCTCTGTTGTAGAATCTCATATCTTACACATATTTGCAACCACGGTTGATTCAACCACGGTTGCAAATATCGTTATTTCACCACAAATTTGCAAGAAATCGGCTCATTTTTAACAAACTAAGCGCGTCGATGGGAAAGAAACGGCTGTTAGAAAACCGCACCGCTGAGGTTATATTCTCTACCAAAAAGGTAATGTAAGAAGGTCGATTTGGTATTTTTTAACAGTGCTGCCTCGAAAAACCGCACATGCGGTATATATCTTTGTGATGTGATTAATAAACCGAAAATTTTAAGATTATGTGCTGTCCGTTAGGTCATAGAAGTAGTCGCAGCGGTTCGTCGCGACTCTGCAAAAGAGATGTTAAGGAAATGATAGAATCCGGAGAATATGAGTGCTTCTACAGAACGGGAGTCTCTACAACGAATGTGCCATATGAAGGCAGCAAAGACGAACTGTTGCGCATCCTTCGCGACAGGTCGACGGAGGTGAAGTCTGCAAGTCGCTTCAGCGAGGATTATATGGAAGGGTACCACACTGCCATAATGAGAGCGTATTCTATTGATACTGTCTATCTTTTAAGAACAGAAAGAGGATAGCCCGTCGGCGCAATATAGCGGAGCATTGCTCCGCGGTTAGAAGGTTAAGGGGTTAGGAGGTTAATCGGCAGCCGGCGCTGCGTGGAATTGCCAACGCCTACTTGGTCGCAACGAGGCGCGACCCGTTCGATGGTGGGAATGTAATAATGTGTAAATGACTGAATGTCAGCAGGGTAGGGTCGTGGCTTGCTGCGACCTACCATGGGTGAGAAACAAATCCACACGCCTACTCGGTCGCACCAAGGCGCGACCCTACTATGTTGGTTCTCAATATGTTAACCGCACACCGCGCCGAATAACCGCTGCGCAAGCAGCCGAATAACCGATTCAGAATTATCCCTGACGGGCGTCGATGGCGGCTACGATGCGGTCGAAGATTTCGTCGATGCTGCCGGTTCCTTTGACGGGCAGGAACGAGCCTTCGCCGATGTAGTAGTCGTGCAGCGGTTGAGTCTTTGCGTGATATTCCACGAGACGTTTGCGGATGGTGTCGAGGTTGTCGTCGCTGCGTCCGCTTTGCTTTCCGCGGAGAAGTAGGCGGTCGATGAGTTCGTCTTCGTCGACGTCGAGACCGATTACGGCGTCGACTTGTGCGCCGCGCTCGGCAAGCAGCGTCTTGAGCGCTTTTGCTTGGTTGATGGTACGCGGAAATCCGTCGAAGATTACGCCGCGTTTTGCTTCTTCGGTGGTGTCGAGAATCTTGGCAAGCATATCAACAACGAGTTCATCGGGGATGAGCTTGCCTTGCGAAATATATTTGTCGGCGATGATGCCGAGTTCCGTTCCTTGTGCGATATGTTCACGCAACACCTCTCCTGTTGAGATGTGGTAGAGACCGTAGCGGTCTGTCAATTTTTCGCTCTGGGTGCCTTTCCCGGACCCGGGAGCGCCAAAAATTACGATATTAAACATTTTCTCAATTCCTATATTGTATCCCCCTAAAACCAACCTTTTCGTTCCGATTACGGTCTACTAACTGTTTTCGAGAATGTAGATATCTTGGAGGTTGCGGGCTTTCTCATCGAGGTCGAGCCCATAGCCGAGGATGAATTTTGACGGGATGTTAAAGCAGCAATAGTCAACGTTGACTTCAACTTTTGCCGAGTCGGGCTTGCGTAGCAAGGTGGCGAATTTTATTTCTGCCGGGTTGTATTGCTTAAGTTCGTTGATAAGTTGGACGGCTGTGTAGCCGGTGTCGACGATGTCTTCGATGATGACGATTGTACGTCCTTCGATGTTTGTTTCCAAGCCGAGGAGCTGCTTGACGTTGCCGGTCGACTCTGTGCCGCAGTACGATTTAAAGCGGATAAACGTGATTTCGGCGTCGAAGTCGAATTGGCGAAAGAGGTCGGCGGCAAAGATAAACGCACCATTGAGCACGCCGATGAAGAGTGGATTCTTGCCTGCGCAGTCGCGCTTGATGTCTTGGGCAACTTCTTTTATTCTCTCTTGAATCTCGTCGCTTGTGATATACGGCACAAACGTCTTATTGTCGATTACTACTTTGTCCATGTCGGGTTTTTATAAATTGTGCAAATGTACGAAGTTTTGCCCACAGTAGCAAAATTATGTACGTTTTTTCTGCAAAAATATCTTTTTTCGGCGTTTTTCGGCTTGTTGGGGCTGTGTTTTGCCGGGATAAAACAGGCTCTCAGTTATCGGCAGGCGGGGATTTCGATGCGGAAGGTTGTGCCGACGCCGATTTCCGACGATTTGACGTAGATACGTCCGCCGTGATATTCCTCGATGATGCGTTTTGCAAGCGTCAGCCCGAGTCCCCAGCCGCGGCTCTTGGTGGTATAGCCGGGATTGAACACGTTCTTGAAGTTTTTGCGCGAGATGCCTTTGCCGGTGTCGGTGACGTCGATGTAGATGCGGTCGGCATTCGATGTTACGGTGACGCTCAGCGAGCCTTTGCCTTGCATGGCGTCGACGGCGTTTTTCGCCAGGTTTTCCATCACCCATTCGAACAGCGACGGGCAAAGCATCACGCCGCGGTCTTCGTCGGGCAAATTGATGCTGAGGTTCACGTTTTTAGATATGCGCGCACGCATATAGTCGAGGCTGGTTTTGACCGATTCGTTGATGAAGGCGAGTTCCATTTCGGGCTTCGACCCGATTTTGGAGAATCGCTCGGCAATTTTGCTCAGTCGGCGCACGTCTTTGTTCATATCGTCGACGATTTCCTTGTCGGTGCCTGTTGCTTCGAGCATTTCGACCCACGCCATAAGCGACGAGATGGGCGTGCCCAGTTGGTGTGCCGTCTCTTTCGACAGCCCGACCCACACCTTGTTTTGTTCGGCTTTCTTGATGCTGACAACAGCAAAATAGACTATCAGCACAAACACGACCATTACCGCCAACTGAATGTTGGGGTAGTACGAGATGCGGCGCAGCAGCGTGGAGTCTTCGTAGTAGAGGTGTTGCACGGTGTTGGCGTCGATGTTGATAACAATATGGTTTTTCGTATGGCGCAGTGCGTTTAGCTTGTTTTGCAGAAATTCGGCATTCGTCGGCGACAGTTCGAACGGCGCGAGGCTGTCGACGGGCTCGGGCAGGCGGAAGTTGCGGTATTGCAGGATGTTGTCGTTGGCGTCGACAAGTAGCACGGGGATGTTGCGGTTGCCCTCGATGATGCCCAGCAGGAAGTCGATGTCGGTAGCGGGTTGCGGCATGGCGTCGACGCCGACGTCGCTCATCGGGTCGGCTGAAAACACCGGCGCCGAGGCGAGTTGCTTGGTTGCCTCCGCCCAAATCTCCATGCGTGCTCGCTCTTGCTGCGACATATCGTCGACCAAATTGTTCGACACGTATAGAAAAAACAACACCAACACAAGCGAGACGCACAAGAACGCCCACTTCCAGATTCTCCGTTTATCGTATATGTTTGCCATACTCTTATAACGCAAAGTTTTGCCGTTTATTGCAAGTGACTGTGTGTTCACAATTTGCGCAAAACATTTTGCATATCGGCGAAAATGCCGTAACTTCGCACCGGAAAAAGAAAAAAACTTTTAACTTATGGATTCAATAAAATTTGAGAACCGCAACGTCGGTGGAACTGTCAGCCTAGACGCCATCAACGCTTTGCAGGCAAAAGCCGCTGAGGCTATTGAAAAACTTGAACAAGGCACCGGCGCCGGCAACGACTTCTTAGGCTGGCTTCATCTGCCCACTTCGCTCGACGAAGCCCTCATTGCCGACATCGAAAAAACCGCAGCCCTCTTGCGTGCCGACTGCGAATATGTTGTTGCTATCGGTATCGGTGGCAGCTATCTCGGCTCAAAAGCCGTTATCGAAGCTCTTAGCGACTCGTTTGCCGCTCTGAAACCCGCCAACGGTCCGCGCGTTGTCTTCGCAGGTCAAAACATCGGTGAAGACTATATGAGCGAACTTATCAACTTGCTCAACGGCAAGAAGTTCGGCATCATCGTTATCTCTAAATCGGGTACAACAACCGAGCCCGCCATCGCTTTCCGTTTGCTCAAAGAAATGCTCGAAAAGCAAGAAGGCAAGGCTTTTGCGTCGAAACATATCATTGCCGTTACCGATAAGGCTCGCGGCGCACTCCGCAGCCTCGCCGACACCGAAGGCTATACGTCGTACGTCATCGAAGACAACGTCGGCGGTCGCTTCAGCGTGCTCACTCCCGTAGGACTCCTTCCCATCGCCGTTGCCGGATTCGACATCCGTGCGCTCATCGACGGCGCTCGCGCTATGGAGCTCGCTACCGTTAGCCCCGACGACAACATCGCCGTCGAATACGCTAAAACCCGTAACGCTCTCTACGCTGCCGGCAAGAAAATCGAAATCCTCGTAAACTATAATCCCAAACTTCACTACCTCGCTGAATGGTGGAAACAACTCTACGGCGAAAGCGAAGGTAAGGACCACAAAGGAATTTTCCCCGCTTCGGTCGACAACTCTACCGACCTTCACTCGATGGGTCAATGGATTCAAGACGGCGAACGCACTATCTTCGAGACTGTTATCTCTGTGGCTCGTCAGCAACACGAGGTGAAAATCCCCGCCGATGCCGACAACCTCGACGGTCTGAACTACATCGCCGGAAAACGCATCGACCAAGTCAACAAAATGGCTGAGCTTGGAACCGTTATCGCTCACATCGACGGCGGTGTGCCCAACATCCACATCACCTTGCCCGAACTCTCCGAATACTACCTCGGCGAAATCATCTATTTCTTCGAAAAAGCTTGTGGCATAAGCGGTTATATCCTCGACGTCAACCCGTTCAACCAACCCGGCGTCGAAGCTTATAAGAAAAATATGTTCGCACTGCTCGAAAAACCCGGCTACGAAGAAGAAACAAAAGCAATCCAGGCTAAACTCTAATACATTATTATATATATGTATAACAACACAGACGAGACCTCGCCCCGGCGAAGCCTCGTCTGTGTTTTTTGACATTTTCCGGTAATTTTTCTCGAAAAGCCGAAATTTTATGTGGAAATTATGGTAGGTTTTGCATTTTTTACTACTTTTGCGATTGGGAAGTCGGCTTGCGGACTTCCCGTTAGAACATAGGGATTTAAACACAGTTAATTTATTACTCATATTTAAACAATCATCTTATGAAAAAATCGATTTTCAAAATCATGGCATTGCTGTTTGTCGCTTTGTTTAGCAGTGCAGTTCTCTCATCGTGTAGTGACGACGACGAACCGTCGGGCGATGCTCTCAAAGAACGCCTCCAGGGTACATGGAATTTCTCGAAAATGAAAATCAAGGTAGCCGATCAAACTTTTGTTGTTGGTATCGACGAATTGAAGCAGGCAAGCGATGCTGACTATATTGTCGACGAAGTCCTTTCTTTCAATGGTGACAAAGTGAACGGTCAATACTATGAGATTAAAGGCAATAAGATTCTTTTGCCTTATTACGATGGCCAAGATTGGTGGGGCGAAGTTAGCTTCTCGGGCTCGCAACTCGTGCTCTACTACGACATTACAGCCGAAGGCATAAGGGTGCAAGAATGGGCATACTACGAACCCGCAACGCGTAGCGCTTCGTTCATCCCTGCGCAAGGCAACGCCGCTCTCATTCCCAATTCTTTCTCATTTGTATTGAAATAAACGTATAGAATAAACTTTACGGGCTGTGTCAAAATGCAATTTTTGGCGCAGCCTTTTTGTTTTATTGTACAATTTTTTGGGTCACTTCATACCGAGCGAAGCCTCGTCTTTGTTTTCTGTTATTATCGCATTTCGTCAAAGAGAGAACAAATCTTATTGTCGTCAGCATTGTAAGTGGCGCTGATAAGGTAGGTTAAGATTGCCTCCAACAATTTCATTTCTCCGACGTCTTTTATCGATTTGAAAAGTTTTTTGAAACGAATATCTTTATTCGACATTACGTTTTTTGTCTGAGTTGTAAATTCTTTCAAAACCGGTGATAGGTCATAATCCGCCAAGTTGATTTCAGCTCTTTCCGCACACGACAAGATAAAACCGTCTGCAGCAGGGTTTACAAGGATTATAAAA
>JAQXVL010000008.1 GCA_029224905.1 Bacteroidales bacterium | reverse complement strand
CTGAAGCGTCCGCGGATAGCGTCGGTGAAGTGAACGCCGTTGATGTAAGTCTGCGAATACTCCGAGTCGTAACCGCGGATACGGAAACGCGTAGCGCTAAAGTCGTAGTTAGCGGCAGAGTAGTACACGTTGTCGGAAGCTCCGGAAAGCATACCGATAGATTGGTCGTTGCCCTCCTCGTCTTCGAGTTGGTTTTGGTCGATGATGACGGCAGTGTCGTCGCCGTAAGAATCGTCATCGGCGCTTGTAAGTTTAATTGTGCCGAGGTCGTCAATCACACCGCTAACGAAGTTGATGTCTTTGACGTAATCCTCATAACCATAAGCAATGATGTTGATGGTTTGAGTACCCGGCGCAGCATTAGAAATGAGGAAATCTCCGCCGGGACCGGTAGTGGCGCTAATCCCTTGACTTGTCAAGAGGACCGTAGCACCCGGCACAGGCGCCCCGGAGGCGTCGACTACAGCACCTCGCAATCCCGTCCGCTGAGCGGCAGCAGGCAGCACTGCAAAGATGAGTAGCAGTAAGAAAAGTTTGATTTTCATAATAAAACTACGGGTTAGA
This sequence comes from Bacteroidales bacterium, assembly GCA_029224905.1. GTDB lineage: Bacteria > Bacteroidota > Bacteroidia > Bacteroidales > Muribaculaceae > Limisoma. The sequence continues at coordinate 31,262 of JAQXVL010000008.1, read as the reverse complement.
TATTAATATTGTTTATTGTTTTTGTTTGACTTCGCGAGCGAGGAACACTTGGGTCGGGAAGTGGTCGGAGAAACCGTTGAGGAACACGCCGCCGCTGAACGTACGGAGCGGAGCGCCCGTCTCGTTGCGCATCTCGGGCACATCGTTGTGGACTTTACACTTGAAATATTTCAACGTGGTGCGGTCGTCGCCGATGAGGTACGAACTGAGCAAGATTTGGTCGAACAAGTTCCATTGACCGCGGTAAGCGAGCGAGCCTACGCCGTTGTCGAGCACTTCCCAGAACGGGTTGAACCAGCCGCCTTCTTTGACGTCTTTGATTTTCTTAACAGCGCCGATAGCCTTAGCGCAAGAGTCGTTGCTCGGGTCGTCGTTAAGGTCACCCATAATGACAATGCCTTGGTTGGGGTCGACAGCCAGACACGAATCGGCAATGTGCTTGCAGAGATTAGCGGCAGCCACGCGGAGGTGACGGCTCGATGCCTCACCGCCCAGGCGCGACGGCCAGTGGTTGACGATGATGCTGATTTTTTCGCCGGCGAGCAGACCGGTCACACAGGTCTGGTCGCGAGTGCGGAAGTTGGGCATGTCGGGGATGGTGAGCGTGTGATGAGTTACGTTAAGCACACGGAACATGCGCGGATTGTAGAGAAAACCAACGTCGACGCCACGGCGGTCCGGGCTGTCGTGATGGATAATCTGATAGTTAAGCGCCTTCAGTTGCGGGTCGTTGACGATGTCTTCGAGCACTGTGCGGTTTTCAATCTCGGAAACGCCGATGATTGCCGGACCTTTGGGAGTGATGTCGGTCTTCAAGCGGCTGATGGCAAAAGCCATGTTGCTGATTTTGCTCCAATACTTGTTGCCGTCCCACTTACGTTGTCCGTTCGGCGAAAACTCAAGGTCGTATTTACCATTATTATTAATGGTGTCAAATAGGTTTTCGAGGTTGTAGAAAGCTACTCCGAAAACTTTGTAATTCTTCTGCTGAGCTGTCAGCAGAGGCAATGCCAAAATAATGGCTAAGGTTAATGTTAGGATACGTTTCATAGTCTCAATATTGCGACACAAATTTTAATATGGAAAAGAATTCCAAAAATAGCAAATTTTTGTCACTCACAACGAAAAAAGTAAAAAATTTTAGCGTTCCAAGGATGATTTTCTTGTTTTGGGACACGAAAATCGGCGTTTTTGACCAACAATTAGCCAAAATCAGACCTATTCATTTCTAAGAAAGAAAATGGCTTCGCGACCGACGTTGAAGAGCAAATCGAGGATGCTCAACGAGGGAATGAAGTCGTGGCGCTGCTGCCAAATTTGGTAATACGTACCGCTGAGCGGCTCGATGGCGGCGGGCACGGCGTCGGCTGTGTCGGCAACGGTCGAGATGGGAAGGTCGAGGAAGTCGACCACGGCGTTATGGATGGCAAGGTTGAGGTCGAAGATGCGTGTGATCGATTCGTCGAAGAGGATGTCGCGCAGCGTGTCGGCGAAGTATTCAAAAAACGGCGTACGACCGTAAGCTGAATAGAGCGCGCCCCAGTGGTTGTGTCGCCAGTTTGCATGCTCGGCGATGACGACGTCGGCAACCGCCTGCGAGGCGTGGGGACGCGCAAGAGGCACGGTGAGCGTTTGCCGCCCGGAGGGGGTTGCAATCTGCATACGGTTAAGGGCACGGCGGCGCTTGTCGTAGTGCGCATCGGCGGCAAAACAGACGCAACCGGCGCGAAGCATAGCAGCGTAAGCCTCAACGCCGGCAGCGTATTGGGAATCGAATCGAACTATCATTTGTCGGGATTAGCCGCTTTAAACATACGTTCGGGGCGAAAACCGGAGAATAGACCTTTCTCTTGGTCGAAAGAGACGATGACAAACATCGGCGTACCGACGATGTGGTCTTCGGGGACGAAGCCCCAGTAGCGGGAGTCGGCGGAATTGTCGCGGTTGTCGCCCATCATCCAGTAGTAGTCCATTTTGAAGGTATAGGAGTCGGTTTCGACGCCGTTGACGAACACGCGGTCGGGCTCGATGGTGAGCGTGTTGCCCTCGTAGGCTTCGATGCAGCGCTTGTAGATAGGCGCATTGAAAGGCGTCAGGCGAAGGGTTGCACCGCGGCGCGGAATCCAGATGCCGTTTTTGAGGTTGACAGCGTAGTCGGAACGAGTCCAGCCGTAGTCGCGATAGACGGGATAGACGGGGAATTCTTCGTAGGTTGAGATACGCTCGATGCTGACGACATTGTCGAGGGTTTTGAGGTAGTCGACCGAAGCGTAGGTCAGCGGCAGAGCGTAGACGAGACGTTTTTCGCCGCCGAAGTCGACAGTCTGCGGCTCACCGCGGTCGGCGAGGCTCACGTCAAGACTTTCCCAAACGGCGTCGGGAATCGGCTGACCGTTGGTCGAAACGAAGTAGTTATACTGCACGTTTTGAGGCTCTGTAAGGGGTTTGCCGTTGATGTAGACGATGTTGTTTTCGATTTTGAGATAATCACCGGGGAGACCGAGACAGCGCTTCACATAGTTTTCGCGGCGGTCGACGGGACGATACATCACTTCGCCAAACTTATCGGGATTGCTGCGAACCACAGCCGCACCGATATCCATAACCATCTGAGAATAAGCATAAGAGCCTTTCTCGGGAGTTGGCACGCCTTGTTGAGCCACCGACGATTCGCCGATTTTGTAGCAGAGCGTGTAGTAGTCGGGGTTCTGGCAGTTGAAGGCGATGACGTCGCCGGCAGGGAAGTTGAACACGACGATGTCGCCGCGCTCGATGCTGCGGAGTCCGGCAAGGCGATGATATTCGAGTTGCGGGCGGTCGATGTAGCTCTTGGTGTTGATTAGCGGGAACGTGTTTTGGCAGAGCGGGAAGTGGATGGGCGTCTGCGGCACGCGCGGACCGTAGACCACTTTGTTGACCCACAAGAAGTCGCCGATGAGCAACGACTTTTCGAGCGACGACGACGGAATCTTATAGTTTTGCCCGACGAAAGCGAAGATGAAGTAGACCAACACGAGCGCATAAGCAATCGAGTCGACCCAACTCATAACGGTGTGCAACGTCTTGTTTTTGGTGTATTTCCACCAATTCCAAGGGATGTAGAGCGTGATGTAGATGTCGAAAAGCAGCGGATAGGCAAGCAGCACCCAAGGATTTTGGAGCCAGAACACCCAGCCGAAAAAGATTAACGACACGATGGCAAAACGCACCCAACGAGTCGTTTTGACCCAACTCAAACGGTAGGCCAACGATTTGCCCTCATCGGGGCGTTCGCCGGGGTCGTCGCTGTTGGATTTATTCGGCGTTCTATTCGAGGAATTAGAATGCGTATTTAGGACGATGTTCTTTTCAATTCTAATGTCAGCCATCGTAAAAATCAGTCGTTTAAGAAGTTTAACATATCGTTCATCGAGCACCAGCCTTTATGTCCGGGGAGCCATTCGGCAGCGAGTACGGCACCGAGGGCGAAACCGCGACGCGAGAAGGCTTCGTGTTCGATTTTAATAGCGTCAACGTCGGACGTGTAGGTAACGATGTGCGTACCGGGCACTTCGCCGATGCGCTCGTTAGTGATTAAGAGTTTGTCGGTTTCGTCGGGATTCTCGGTCCAGCCCGATTTGCGGTCGAGGCAGTCGGTGATTCCGCCGGCGAGCGAGATGGCGGTACCCGACGGATGGTCGAGTTTGTGGATGTGATGGATTTCGTGCATAGCCACGTCGTATTGGCTGAAACCGTTCATAATCTTCGCCAAGTAGCGGTTGAGCGCGAAAAAGATGTTGACGCCGATGCTGAAATTCGAGGTGTAGAAGAACGATGCGTCGGAGTCGGCAACCAACTTGCGTACTTCCTGTTCGCGGCTGAGCCAGCCCGTTGTGCCCGACACGACGGGAACAGAAGCGGCGAAAGCGCGGCGGTAATTGTCGACAGCCGTCGCGGGGGTTGTAAATTCGATAGCGACGTCAGCCGAGCGAAACGCGTCGCTCGCGAAGTCGTCGAGATTGTCGACGTCGATAATGCAAACAATTTTATGTCCGCGGCTAATAGCAATTTCCTCGATGGTTTTACCCATTTTGCCGTGGCCTATTAATGCTATATTCATGAATATTTCCTTTTTGGTGACAAAGATAGTGCAAGGCGAGCGAAAAAGCAAATTTTGCCTCCTATGGCTTTTGCCGAAAGAACGGAAGACTGACGGCATAAAGCGGGACGTTTGTAATTCGGTCTTGCTCGATATATTTTGACATCGAAAAGCGCAAAGCTTTTAGGTCGGCGTGTGCTGACAAAAAGGTGCTGAGCGACTTTGAGCGCAGATTCTCTTCAGCTTTTACCTCGACAGGAGTGACAACTCCGCTGTGTTGTACAACAAAGTCAAGTTCGAGCTTGGAATCGTCGCGAGAGTAATAATAGGCAAACAAATCGCTGATGCATTTCAACTGACAAAGTACATAATTTTCGGTCAAAGCACCTTTGTATTCTTTGATGGCGACGTCGGAAAGAAGCATCTGAGCCGGCTCGATTTCGCTGAGAGCGCCGAGAAGTCCGACGTCGAGAAGGAATAACTTAAAAGCATTGAATTCTTCATAGAATTTCAGCGGGACAGCGACGTCGCGCACACGAGAGACACGATAGACCAATCCGGCATCGACAAGCCATTGAATCGCTATTTCAAAATCTTTGGCACGCGAACCCGCTTTGACTGCACCATAGATGAATTTTTTATTTTCTTTGGCTAATTGGGAAGGTATGGACTGCCAAACCATGCTGATTCTTGCCGCTTCGCTTGTGGAAACATGTTTTGACATATCCGAACGATAGACAAAGAGAATATCGTTTTGAACTTTCCGCACAGCGTTCGGGTCGAGCGTCTTGACGTAAGTAGCGACCGATTCCGGCATACCTCCGACGAAATAGTATTCACGAAGAAGGCCGACAAGTGTGGTATGAAGCATTGAAATGGTCGTAAAGTCGCGCGATTGAAGAATTTGAAGGAGGTCCATCTTACCTTTTGCCATAAGAAATTCTTCGAAATCCATCGGATACATCTTGATAATGTTGACTTTTCCGACAGGAGCGGATTCGCCATGCCGCAAAGAGACACCAAGCAGCGAGCCGGCAACTGCCACATGATATTGAGGAGCATCCTCATAGAAATATTTTAACGCGGTTAATCCATGCTTAAGTTCTTGAATTTCATCTAATATAATGAGAGTTTTACCCGGCTTGATGTTTTGATGAGTCAAAGCACCGATAGCCGTGATAATCCGCTGAATGTCGTAGCCATCGGAGAATAAATTTGCGGCTTGCTCATTGTGGTCGCAATTGAGATAAGCCACGTTTTCATATTCGTCGGCACCGAATTTTTTAAGGATATATGTCTTGCCAACCTGTCGTGCTCCCGCCAATATTAAAGGCTTGCGATTGGCTGAATTTTTCCACTCAAGTAGCTGTTTTATTATTTTTCTATCCATAAAAGCATATTAATTAAGCGTTTAGACTACGTAAACCGATGCAAATATACACTTTTTTCCACGAACTTGAAACAAAATCATACACTTTTTTCCACGAACTTTGGTCGAAAACATACACTTTTTTCCACGAACTTTGCGCGAAATCATACACTTTTTTCCACGAACTTGGGGCGAAACTATACACTTTTTGCCACGAACTTTGGGCGAAATCATACACTTTTTGCCACGAACTTTGGGTGCGTGGCGCTTGCGCGCAAATAGAATGTCGTTTCGGATACCCGCTCTGCTACCACAACCGACCCTCTACGAGGCTCGAGGTCTGGGATGAGCCTCGTTCCCTACGCTAAGCATCTCCGATGCTGAGCGCAGGGTTAACGACAACCGGTGCGTCTCCGACGCACACAATCCACAGCGTATCTTCGACACGCTGTGGATGCCCGCAGCAAGCCCCATCGCCTGGTAGGTCGCAGCAAGCCGCGATCCTACTGTGTTGACAATCAGCACAACACATCACAAAAGGCGCGACCCTTCTATGTTACAGTGCAATAGTAGATGCTATTTTTAACTTTTTATTAACATTTCTCTTTTTAGTTCTAATTGTTTTTACTAACTTTGTATCAGGAAGTTAAAGAGGAAACGGGCTCTGCTGAGGAGCAACCCGTCAGCAATAGACTTCTTGCAACTGGACATAACAGTATTTGGGCCTGATTCGTCAGGTCCATTTTTATGTACAGTATGCTCATGGCTAAAAAAACCTTCCGGAGCATCTGCTTGTTAAAAAAGAATCTCCTCCGGCAACCTTCTATGAGCAGACTGCTCTGTGGCAGCTGCATCTTATCTTTCAGACGAGAAGAGTGTCAATTCGCAAACTACAGAGAAGCGGACTTCATGAGCCGCAAGGGTCGACAAAGCGATATTGACCGGTGCTAGAAGATCTACCGAAAAGGAGATTCTTATTATTCGAGGTGTCGTGCCTCATATTTTTTTCTGTTTTTAAGTATCGATTTTACGCATTTTGCCAATTTACATGCAACTCTAATGATTGCTTTATTATGTGGCATCTTACGTCTCCATTTTGCGAAACACCGTTGCATTGTTTCGTCTACAGCTACTGCTCTCCATGCGCACTCGATGAATTTTTTGCGCAATTCGCTATGCTTTCTATGGGTTATACAGGTGCCGTATTCATCATCGTCGGAGCGTTTGTAGTCGGGCACCAATCCGATGTATGAGCAGAATTTCTCAATCGAGCTAAAATCGCTCAAATCACCAACCTCCAATAGTAATAACGATGCTGTGCAAGCGCCGATGCCGGGAACGCTCAGAAGCAAATTGTACGACTCCTCGTATTCAGGAGTGTGCATAACTTCAATTATCTTTCGATTGATGGACTTTAATTCTTCCATTTGTTGACAAAGCCTGCCAAGGAGTATTTTTGCCTCAAAAGCAGCTTCACCAATGCGTTCGTACGTGCAAACCTCCCTAATCCAAGCGATGAATGCTCTTGTCCAATGTTTCGATTGGAAGCATTCCGGGATTTCAACATGGTAGTAGTGTAGGAAGTGACGTATTTGTATCTTTAGCCTCGCAATTGAGTTAACGGTTAGAGACCTAAGTCGTGAGAGCGAACGGGTGCAGATTTTTTCCCATGAAGGCGTATATACCGGCTGGAGCTCACCTTTTGCCAGTTCGCGAGCAATCTTCTTTGCATCAACAGAGTCAGACTTCCGACGCAACTCTTTCCCCTTTGAGGCGATATCAGCAGCATTGAACACAATATTGTTAATTCCCTCACTGAGCAAATCGAAATGAGGACCAAAGCCACAAAATCCGGATTCGTATGCTGATAAATAAGTCATATTGGGGAAATTGCGTTTTAGGTAGGTCGACAACGCAGCTGCTGTAGGTGGTTGTTGGAATGGCTTGTACGTGCGTCCATCGTATATAATACACACGTTCCATTGCTTTAGATGTACATCGATTCCGATGAACACTGTTGATTGCAGACGATAATTTCTTGCTTCTTTTGATTTTTCTTCGTATGTTTGCATAGTGTATTGGTTATATTGTTTGTTTATAATTTTCTATTTTATTTTTTTTACAAATATAATACAATATAGCTAATACACATTTTTTTAGGGAAAAATATTAATATCGCTGCTATTGCACTGCAAACATAATAACTACCCTGTTGATTGTCAACTCATTAACCGCGCGTTAGCGCCGAATAACCGCATCGCAGATGCCTAATAACCGCGCAACAGATGCCGAATTTGCACAAAAAAGCCGAAGCGGGGGATTGCGCCAACAAAAGATTATCGGCGTGGGGTGTTGCTGCAATCCGAACCGCTTCGGGGTTAAAAAGTGCTACAAATTTGCTATTTTGCCTATTTATTGCAAGTATTTTCGAAAAGTAACCATCATAAGAACAAAAAAATTAAATTTTTCGAGCAAAAAGACATATGTTAAATATTGTAAATGCAAATAAATTTTTAGTGGGAATGTATTTGATTTTTCGTATCGTCAAATTAAATTTGCGGAATAAGCATATAGAAATTATGGACGACAGTGGCATAGACCGGACAAAGAGCAAGGCATCCCCGTCGCGAGGGATAGTCATAGCCACGCTCGCAAGCCTCCTTCCCCTACTCGGTTGGCCGCGTTATGTGCTGCGCCTTAACCCGGACAAGAGCAGCACACTCGAGATAGCAATCACCATAACCTTTCCCCTCTACGTAATAATAGTGTCCTATATAGCATACAAGCTACACGCGTCGCAGCCCATCCCGGCATGGATATTAATCGTCGTGCTTTGGCTCTCCTACGGCGCTGCAATATATTATAGTATCAACCTCTAAAACAGGAGCTTATGATTATCGGAATTCCAAAAGAAATCAAGAACAATGAGAACCGGGTAGGCATGACCCCGGCAGGAGTTCAACAGTTGGTAAAGCACGGCCACACCGTGCTCGTACAAGCCACAGCCGGCGAAGGTAGCGGCTTCAGCGACGCTGACTTTGTGGAAGCGGGAGCAGCTATCGAGGCTACCATCGAAGACGTGTATGGAAAAGCGGAGATGATAATAAAGGTAAAGGAGCCCATCGAGCCGGAATACAAGTTGGTACGACCGGGACAACTCTTGTTCACCTATTTCCACTTTGCGAGCAGCGAAGCGCTGACCGACGCAATGATAAAGAGTGGCGCGATATGCCTCGCCTACGAAACAGTAGAGCGCGACGACCACAGTCTTCCTCTGTTGTTGCCGATGTCGGAAGTAGCAGGACGTATGTCGATTCAAGAGGGAATGTATTTCTTGGAACGACCGCACGGAGGCAAAGGCGTGTTGCTTGGCGGCGTACCGGGAGTTAAGCCGGCGAAAGTGTTTGTCATCGGCGGCGGTACGGTAGGTACGGCAGCGGCACGGACGGCAGCAGGCATAGGCGCCGACGTAACGATAGCCGACATCTCAATACCGCGATTGACATACCTTGCCGACGTAATGCCGAAGAACGTCAAGACGCTGATGAGCAACGAGTATAACATCCGACAAGAGTTGAAAGAAGCCGACCTGGTAATCGGTTCTGTGCTCATTCCGGGCGCAAAGGCTCCGAAACTTGTGACCAAAGATATGCTGAAACTAATGAAGAAAGGCTCGGTGCTGGCCGACGTAGCCATCGACCAAGGCGGATGCTTCGAGACGTCGCACCCGACAACACACCAAGACCCGATTTACGAAGTAGACGGCATTGTACACTATGCGGTAGCGAACATCCCGGGAGCAGTGGCACGCACGTCGACGCTTGCGCTGACCAATGCCACGATACCGTATGCACTGCTGCTTGCCGACAAGGGATGGCGCAAGGCGTGCGCCGAGCGCAAAGACTTGCTGTTGGGCTTGAACGTCGTCGAAGGCAAGGTGGTCTTCAAGGGCGTAAGCGACGCCTGGGGACTCCCCTACACCGACGTTGCCGAAGTGCTGTAAGGAATATAACTAAATAGAAAACGACGAGAGGCTGCCCGCGGGCAGCCTCTCGTGTTGTTATGGCAAACGCCGTTATCGTTTGATGAATCGTACGGTAGTAGTTGAAGTAGCCGTTTTGACGTTAGCGAAGTATATGCCGGCTGGGAGGTCGGCAACGTTAACTTCGTTAGAGCCTTCAACGCGACGAACGAGAGCACCGGCGGCACTGACGATGTCGATACGGCGAACATCGTTAGAGGTAAAGCGAACGACGTCGGTAGTCGGGTTGGGCGTAGCGACGATGCGCTCGATTGTGAGGCGAGTCAAGCCGCTCAAGCCGCCTTGACCGAACTTGAAGTGCTCGTAGTAGAAGTCGTCAAAGAATGCCACGTAGGCAGTCGTTGCGGCAGTATGTTGCAGAGCGACGTAGACGTTCTGACCGGCGTACTTGCTGAGGTCGACGGTGTATTCGGTGAAAGCGCCTTCTTTGCTGTAAGCGAGTTCGGTTTTCGCCTTAACGGTTTCGAAGCTTTCCGGCTTGGTGTCGGTAGTGCTTACGAGCACCGAGAAGTAGTGCGGTGTGAAGTCGTTGAACTCGTCGTCGGTAGCGTACGACTTGCCGAAGAAGCGGAAACGCGAATCGGTGGTTGCTTGCATCAGCGGGCTGATAATCCAGTCGCTGGCAGCACCGGTCGGGGTTGCCATAGCCGCGAGCACTTGGTCGCCGCTGCGCGGATAGACGTTGCGCCAGTCAGCGCAGTCGGGAGTGACGTTAATCACGACGAAAGCGAAAGGAGCGCAGCGGTTAGGATATTTGATGACCGACGAGCCGTAGGTAGCATAACCGTCTTGGTCGACGACGGTGAATCCTTTAGGAGCGATTGAGCCGAATTCGTCGTTTTCGAAGTCGTAGAAAGCCACGTCGGCAGCGAGGACAGTAGCGTTGAGCGGAAGCGACACTTCCTGACCGTTAGTAAACGTAACGGTGAGGGCGTCGGGATAAGCGCGAGCCTCGGTAGCGCCGCCAAACGAGATGTCGAACGGCAGAGCCTTGTTGGCTTGGATTGTAGCACCTACTTGGATGTTAGTGCTATAGTGCGGGTCGGCAGTAGCAACCGAAGCTACAGTGAGGTCTTCGGCGCCGCCGTTTGAGAGCGAGAACTTACCGGCAGCGGTAACCGTCTGAGCGTTGTTGACTTCGCCGGCATTCCACTCGGAGGTGTTGAAGTAAGCCAAGCAACTTGCGAGGTCTTCCACTTTGATGTTGTCGAGGCAGATGCCGCGCGAGTTGTACGACTTGGTGAGAGCGTAACGCCAGCGGAAAGCGACAGTTTTGCCTTTATAGGGCGAGAGGTCGAAGCTTTCGCGCAACCAGTATTGACATTCTTGCGAAAGGATTGCGAGTTGATGCCATTCGTTGTCGACGAAGATGTCGAAGTAAGCGGCGTCGATGTCGTCGGGCGCGGTGGTAGTGTTTTGACCTTCACCGAAGTCGTCGTGACGGAGGTTGACGGGCGCATTAAGACCCCAGAAGAACGATACTTGCAAGTTTTTGTCGCTCGGGATGGCGAATTCGGTCGATTCGAGGACGGATTGTGTTCCGGCAACCGAGCCGCCACCATAAACGCTGCGAACGCCGTCGAAGGGATTGGTTTTCGTAGTGCTCCACTTGTTGTAGCCGTCGCGAATCATACGCCAACCGATGGGGAATTCGTCGGCAGCCTCAAAGCCTTCGAAGTAAGGATATTCGGTAACCGTTTGGTCTGCCATCGTGGTGAACGACCATACGGGCGCATTGTCGGCGCTGCCGTAGGCGTTCGACGGAACGACCTTCCAATAATAAGTAGTCGAATAGTTGAGACGCGGGAGCGTGTAGTTTGTAGCGTTGCCTACGTCGATGCCGTCGCCCAAGTTTTCGGGAGAGGTACCGTAGTAGACAGTATATTTATCGGCAAACTGCACTTCGCTCCATTGGAGAGCCACTTCGCGGTTGTTGATGTCGGTAGCGGCATCAGCAGGCGACAGCAAAGCGGCAGCGCCGGGAGCCGACGTCGAGCCGTAGAGCGACGGAAGGAGCACGTCGTCGATGTAAACTTGCGAGAATTCGACGTCGTCGTATTGCATCAGCGATTCGATGTCGCCGAGATAGTATTCAAACTTGACGTAGCAGTTGTCGCTCTTGGGATTGCCGAGGCTGAGCGTTTTGCGAATGCGAGCGTTGAAATCTTCCTCGTTTTCGTAGAGCATCGTCCACGAAGCCTTGCCGTCGGTGCTGAGGTAAACGCGGAAGTAGTTGTCGGGCTGAGGATTAGTGCTCACAGTTTGCTCGTAACTATCGAAGAAATCGAACATAAATTCGTGGTCTTTATCTTCGCTAAGGTCGAGACGCGGAGTGATTAGTTCGGCATATTCCTCCATGGCAGCCGTACCGAGGACGCAGCGGTTGCCGCTGTAGCTTGAGTCGAGCGAGCGCCAGCAAGTGCCGTTGAGAGTCCACCCTGCGGGCGGGAAGGTAGCGCCTTCAAAGCCTTCGTAGGTATATCCGTAAGGGATGGCAACTTTTTCGCCCTTGAGGGTGATTTCGAGATTGTTGGCGCCGTTGGTTTCGAGCACCATCGTAGCCTCGGTTTTTCCGGCGAGCGACGGTGTGTAGTGTACGGCGAACTGATATTCTTCGTTTTTGGGGAGGCTGACCGTACCGGGCACGATGCTCGTCGAGAAGTCGGTTCCGTCGAGACCGCTGATACCGGTAATTTCGAGATTTCCGACGCCGACGTTCTTGAAGCGAAGCACTTCGGAATGGCTCGAAGTGCCGATGTAGGTAGCGCCGAAGGTATACGACGAGGTAGCCGATTCGATGATGGCACCTGTCGGCTTGACGTACGATTCGAGCGTGATGTCGTCGACTTTTACGGTATTGCCGGAATATCCGTCGCTGAACTTAAGCCACACGAAAGCCACGCGGATTGACTTGCCGGCGAAAGCCGAGACGTCGACCGTCGATTGATAGGTATTCCAGTTCGTCCAGGGCCATTTAACGCCGCTGGCTTCAACATCCGCTTGGTCTGTAAAAGAGAAAACGCGAGTCCACGATTCTTCGCCAACAACCTGTACGCGCACTTGGAAGTCGTACTCATTCTTGGTAATTGCATAAGCCGCAGAGGCGCCGCCCCAGAGGAATTGCAACTTGTAGTCGCCCTCACCGAGAGTAACGTCGGGGCTGACGAGCCATTGTTCGGTGGCAGGTACGTTGTGGAAACCGCCGGCAGTTACCGATGCTTCGCCGGAAATTGCCGATGTCTTACTTGTCAACTTCCACCAATCTTGTTCGGCACGGTCGTCGCCGACAACCGTCCAGCCGCTTTCGGAGATATCGGTCAAACCTTCGAAATCTTGAGAAAGCAGCACGTCTGCTTTCGCCGAAACGAAAGCAAAAGCCGAGATTAATAAGAAAACTGTAGATTTTTTCATTGTTATATTTTAAAATTATTTTTGCATTAATTTTACTATTTCAAAAGCCTCAGATTTTAGTAGAATTACGAATCCTTATTCGAATGTGACATCGAGCATTAAATCGTAAAACATCAGTCGAGTATTCAAATTTGCGTCGACATCAATATGTCGATACTCCTTTTCCTGATTCTCCGTACTGAACACTGTTTGAAAACCATTGCTTTCATAAAAAGCCAAAGTCGCAGGATTATTATAAGCATCGACTAAGACATAACGGCAACCGGTTTTGTTGTACGGCTCAAGAAACCAATATTTAATATGCCTAAGCACATCACTTCCAATATGTTGAGAACGGAAATCTTTAGAAACACCCAGACGAGCCACAAGAACAGCCGGATAATCCTTCAATGCTTTTGCGTGTGGAATGTTAGACTCAACCTTTTTCCTCCGAGCATTTGGCAAGTCGCTCACCCTTATACCGGCATTTGCAAGAGTGAAAGCACAGACTACTGTATGAGGTTCTTTATCCAGTTTGTAATAATACGTCTTTCCCAGCAACTGCTTTGCATACGCAAAACAATCGTTGGTAAAGAAGTCATCAAGGTCTTTATCACCACAAGTGAAGCCCTCAATATCTTTCGGTGTATTCAACCTATGCAAGGAGCATGTAGTGTTAAGAAAACTCATCTGAATTACAAATGTGATTTAGCTAACATTCTACGCACTTCTTCTATTCCGCGATTGTATCTTTCTTTCACAGCCTTTTCCTCCTCCGGTGTGCGGTGGAGCATTTTCTGATAATTAGCCTGTGCCTCGGCTTCAAATCGCTGAGCCACTTCACCGGTCAAGACCGGTACGGATGCTATCGGTAGTGCCATATCTTTAAAAACTCTTTAGTATTCAACATTATACATTACCTTGCAAAGGTACTCAGAATAAATGAGAGTAAGCAAAGTTTTTGGATTTTTCTTTAATATTCCAAGGTAAAAAACCCACTTTTTGAGGTAATTTCCGCCACAAACGGAAAGTAATGCAAACCTATTGATTGTCAAAATTATTTGCGGGCGAAAAAAAATCTGCAAATAGGAGTCGCCAATATATAAATAATAGTTACTTTTGCAGTAATAAAAAGTAAGCATTATGGTTTTTGAATATGATTACCTCGTCATCGGTTCGGGCATAGCCGGCATGAGTTATGCGCTCAAGGTGGCAGCGACCGGGCGAGTTGCACTAATCTGCAAAACCCAACTCGAAGAGGCAAACACGTTTTATGCCCAAGGAGGAGTTGCATCGGTAACAAATTTGGCAGTCGACAATTTCGACAAGCACATCGAAGACACGATGATAGCGGGCGACTGGCTAAGCGACCGCTCGGCGGTAGAAAAGGTGGTGCGCGAAGCGCCGTCGCAGATACGTCAACTCATCGATTGGGGCGTGAACTTCGACAAGAAAGAGGACGGCGAGTTCGACCTGCACCGCGAAGGCGGACACTCCGAATTTCGCATACTCCACCACGCCGACAATACGGGCGCTGAGATTCAGCAAAGCCTGATACGCGCCGTCAAGAGTCATCCGAACATCGACGTTATGGAGAATCGGTTTGCGGTAGAAATCATCACGCAACACCATTTAGGCAAGATAGTGACGCGTCGCACGCCCGACATCACCTGCTACGGCGCCTACGTGCTCAATCCGGCAACGAGCAAGGTTGATACGTTCCTTGCCAAGATAACGGTAATGGCAACTGGCGGCATCGGGCAAGTCTACACGACGACGACCAACCCGCCGGTAGCGACCGGCGACGGCATAGCGATGGTCTACCGCGCCAAAGGAACGGTGCAAGATATGGAATTCATCCAATTCCACCCGACAGCATTGTTCCACCCGGGCGACCGACCGTCGTTTTTGATAACCGAGGCGATGCGCGGTTACGGCGGCGTACTCCGCACGCTCGACGGCAAAGAGTTTATGCAGAAATACGACAAGCGACTGTCGCTTGCGCCGCGCGACATCGTGGCACGCGCCATCGACAACGAGATGAAGATGCGCGGCGAAGACCACGTATTTCTCGACGTTACCCATAAGGATGCCGAAGAGACGAAAAAGCACTTCCCGAACATCTACGCAAAATGCTTGAGTCTGGGCATCGACATCACGAAAGACTATATCCCGGTGGCACCGGCAGCGCATTACCTGTGCGGCGGCATCAAAGTGGACCTCAACGGCGAATCGTCGATACACCGACTATACGCCATCGGCGAATGCTCGTGCACGGGGCTTCACGGCGGCAACCGCCTGGCGTCGAACTCTCTCATCGAAGCGGTGGTCTACGCCGACGCGGCGGCACGTCATAGCCGGGAAGCGATTTCGCACTATTCGTGGCGCACCGACGTGCCGGAATGGAACGACGAGGGCACGCAGCACAACGAAGAGATGGTGCTCATCACGCAAAGTGCACGCGAGGTGAACCAGATAATGAGCACCTACGTTGGCATCGTGCGCTCCAACCTGCGACTCGACCGCGCATGGAATCGCCTCGACATCCTCTACGAAGAGACCGAAAAACTCTTCAAGCAGAGCAAAGCATCGAAAGAGATATGCGAACTTCGCAACCTTATCAACGTGGGCTACTTGATAATGCGTCAAGCCAAAGAGCGCCACGAGTCGCGCGGCTTGCACTACTCTATCGACTATCCACCCGAAAAGAAACAATTCCAATAAACACATTTGATATGTCAACTTACACAGAAGACAAACGCAAAGTAACAACTCGCCGACTAATCGAGATGAAGCAACGCGGCGAGAAAATCGCCATGCTAACGGCGTACGACTATTCGATGGCAAAACTTATCGACGGTGCAGGCATCGACGTAATCCTCGTGGGCGACTCCGCCTCGAACGTAATGGCGGGCAACGTCACGACGCTGCCAATCACGCTCGACCAAATGATTTATCACGGCAAATCAGTAGTACGCGCCGTCGGGCGTGCGCTCGTTGTTGTCGATATGCCGTTCGGCACCTACCAAGGCAACTCGAAAGAAGCACTCGCCTCAGCCATAAGAATAATGAAAGAGACTCACGCCGACTGCATCAAGCTCGAAGGCGGCGCCGAAGTACGCGAATCGATTGAGCGCATCCTCTGCGCGGGCATTCCGGTGATGGGACACCTCGGACTCACACCGCAATCAATCAACAAATTCGGCTCCTACACCGTGCGCGCAAAAGAAGAGGCGGAAGCGGCAAAACTCATCGAAGATGCTAAGTTGCTGCAAGAAATCGGCTGCTTTGCCATCGTGCTCGAAAAGATACCGGCAACGTTGGCAACGAAAGTGTCGCAAATGCTCGACATACCGGTAATCGGCATCGGCGCCGGAGGCGGCTGCGACGGACAAGTGCTCGTGATGCACGATATGCTTGGCATCAACAAAGGCTTTTCACCGCGATTCTTGCGTCGCTACGCCGACGTAGGCACCATCATCAACGATGCGGTAGCTAAATATGTCGACGACGTCAAAACCGGCGATTTCCCCAACGAAAGCGAACAATATTAAAAACGCTCAACACCCCCGACAACGATGAAGCAATATCTCGACCTACTTCGTCACGTTATGGACCACGGCACGATAAAGAGCGACCGCACGGGCACGGGCACAAAGAGCGTGTTCGGCTACCAGATGCGGTTCGACATGGCAGACGGATTTCCCTTGCTAACGACCAAAAAGTTGCACCTGAAGTCAATTATCTACGAACTGCTGTGGTTTCTTGCCGGCGACACCAACAAAAAGTATCTCAACGACCACGGCGTGCGAATCTGGGACGAGTGGGCAAAGCCCGACGGCGACCTGGGGCACATCTACGGCTACCAATGGCGGTCGTGGCAAGACTACGACGGCGGCGCAATCGACCAAATCAGCGAAGCCGTAGAGACCATCAAGCATAACCCCGACTCGCGACGCATCATCGTCAGCGCGTGGAACGTGGCAGACCTGAAGAATATGCAACTGCCGCCGTGCCATGCGTTCTTCCAATTCTACGTTGCCGACGGACGGTTGAGCCTGCAACTCTATCAACGCAGCGCCGACCTGTTTCTGGGCGTGCCGTTCAACATTGCATCGTATGCGCTGCTGCTGCGCATGATGGCGCAAGTGACCGGACTTCGTGCCGGCGAATTTGTGCACACGCTCGGCGACGCACACATCTACCTCAACCATTTCGAGCAGGTGGAATTGCAACTGTCGCGCGAGCCGCGGCAGCTTCCCGAGATGATAATCAATCCGGATGTAAAGAGCATCTTCGACTTTAAATACGAAGACTTCACGCTCGAAGGCTACGACCCGCATCCGCACATCAAAGGCGTCGTTGCGGTATGATTTCGATAATCGTAGCAATAGCGCGACACGGCGCCATCGGCAAAGGCGGCGACCTGCTGTGCCATATGAGCGCCGACCTGCGCCGATTTAAAGCCACGACGACCGGGCATACCGTCGTTATGGGGCGCAAGACGTACGACTCGTTGCCGAAAGGCGCACTGCCGAATCGGCGCAACATCGTGGTGACGCGCAACGCCTCGTTTTCGGCGGAACGCGTCGAGACGGCACATTCGCTCGACGAAGCCCTGCGCCTTGCCGAAGGCGACGCATTCATCATCGGCGGCGCCGAAATCTATCGCCTCGCACTGCCGATTGCCGACAGGCTGTATCTGACGGAAATCGATGCCGAATTTGCCGACGCCGACACTTTCTTCCCCGAGATTGACAAAAACGAATGGATTCTCGTCGAAACGGAGACACACGTCGCCGACGACAAGAATCCATATCCTTACGCATTTACTACTTACGACCGTCGTCGATAAGACTTCGGATGCGGTCGTTGCGCGCCGTGAGGAACGACGTGAACGAATCGAACAAGTCGAGCAGCGAGATTGTGGAGTTTTCCACCTGACTGTCGTAGAGTTTCGAGCCGTTGACGCCGCTGAGGTTCTGCCCTTGCATGGCAGCCGAAACGCCCGAAATTTTCTCGAAAAGGCTCATCTGAAGGTTTAGCAACTCATAAGCACCCGTATTGGCGCCGTTGACAATCAGTTGCTCGGGCTTAAAGCCGGAGTCGAGGCGCATCGAATCGTAGGGGATAACGCCATTGGGCGAGCGCCAAGTGCGCACCAAATCTTGCCACGAAAAGCCCTCGGGCAGCGACTCGGTGGGATAAATCAGCACCCCTTTGGCGGTAGAATCCATAACGTGGTCGATAATCGTGATCATACGATTGACAAACTTCTGCTGGTCGATGACGTCTTCGACAAACGAATGAATCTCGCCGTCGGTGAGCGGATAGAGTTTGAACACGAAAGGATGCATCGGCGCATCGTATTGGCTGAGAATGATGCCGGAGGGGGTCAACCAACGGCAACGCCACACGTCGCGAATCGTCCATCGGCGCTCCATGCTATCGTCGAGGCGCTTAGCCTCAGCCGGAGTGACGTAGAACAAGGTTCCGCTTTTGCGGTCGTGGCAGCGATAAAATTCGCGGCTTTCGAGAGTCCACAGTTCGACGACGCGATAGCGGTCAGGGTCGCCGCTTGTAAAGAATTCGGAGCCGACCGACGACGGTTGAGCGAATGCCCGGCAGATGTCGACGGCACGCGCGCGGCTTCCGTCGGCGAGACGGCGGAGGATGTCGCTCATCGCCATGTCGTGGAGTTGCCCGACGAGGCGACAGTCGTTGCCGCGCGAGTCGGTAATCTTGCTCGTAAACATCTGCGCCGGGCAGACGTTGGTGATTTCCACACCCGCGCGACCGACCTCAATGCGCTGAAAGCATGCGCCGCTAATCAGAAATTCTTCGAACGTACGGCAGTCGACTTCGTCGGCGAGATTTCGCGACAGCGTGTCGGCAATATCCTTGGGAGCGGAGTCGGTGGCTTGGCTGCGAAAGCGCCCGACAACACTTTTGACCAACTGACGAATAAGGTTGTTGGTCGACGGCGTTTTACCCGACAGTTGGCTGTGCTCCTCCTCTGTAATCTCCGAGCCATCGTGGAGTCGGATGGGGTCGAGCCACTGGCGGCCATAGGTGAAATTCATATTGCGCTCGCGACGTCGGCGGAAGTCGCCGTAGCGCTGCCACGCCTTCAGAGCAACGTCTAAATGCGCAAGTCCTTCTTCATTAACAAGTTTCATGGTATCGTTGATTTAAAGTAAAAAAGATAAAAAAGGGCAAGGCTTTTCGACCCTGCCCTTCGTTAGTTAGCCCTTGCAGTAGGAAAAGTGTGAATAATGCAGGCTATAGACCGCAGACGATTCGCATGTGCGCTTTGGGATAGCGGAGCACCATGCACGAAGCCTCGGTGAGCACGAGGGCGTCGGTATTGCGCACGCCCGCCGATTTGAGGTTCAACTGCTCGGTCGTAAACGGAATGTGGCTATACTTTTGGAGGTATTCCGGGTCGATAATCATACCGTTGTCCTCCATGCCGCACTCGTCGAAGATTTCGGAGAGCATAACGTAGATGGTGCCGAACTTCGAGCGGATTTCGGAGAAGTCGATGCCCCACTTCACCACGTTCTCGCTCGCCATAACCACCTTGGTAGTCTCGAGGCGATTGAGTTGCTCAATCAAACCCGAGCCGGCGATGAGCACCTTGCGGCGACTTCCGGCATTGCCCGTAAAGGCTTGACGCATCAGCGAAACGAGCACGTCGTCGTTGAGAGTGCCTCTCTTGTAGCTAAATTCGCCGCCGGCTTGACGCCAGATGCCGCCGGTGAGCAGCACCTCTTCCTTCTTCTCGTAGTCGTAGATGCGACTCTTGACGCCGAAAAGGAAGTTTTTCTCCATGCCCTGACGCATATCGTAGACGGCAGCCTCTTCCTGGTCGGTAAAGGTCCAGCCGACCTCCTTGTTGGCAATTTTCTGGAGCGTGCTCTGCTCAATCTGCATCTTGAAGATTTGGCAGAAGTTTTGCGACTTGACGGGCAACGCCTCGAATTGCGCGGTCTGCACGTCGAGTTCGGTAGCGGCACGTCCCATACGAACAACTACGGTACCGGAGGGAATCGACGGCGAAAAGACGACGCCGCCTTTCTCCATACCGTTGACAGCCGAGCATACCAAGACGTTGGAACTTTTCGACTCGATATAGAGCACCAAGTCGAGCACGTCGCGCGTAGTGCGGTCGTCCTTATAGCCGGGAATACCCTTAACCAAGATGGTTTCGGAAGGCTCGAAAGCCGAAGCGTCGTCGAGCGAGAGTCGGACGAGTCGCTGGCTCGAACTCATCGACGGATTGCCGTCGATGCCTTCGTAGTCGTCGGTAGTCGACGCCTGGGTGGGTCGAGTGTCGACGCTGTAGTAGTCGACCACCATACTTCCCGACTTCTTGGCGCCCGCCCAGCGCGACAACTGGTCGATTGGCGTTGCCATCGGGCGAATCTTGACAATGCGCTTGTCGATTTCGTTGATGAGCAGTCCCTGCGAGGCTTCCGTGGCGGTCGAGAGTGTCAACGGCTCGTCTTCGACGTGCTTTCCGCCGGCAACACCTGCAATAATCGGCATGGCGAGCATACACTTGGGCGAAATCAGCAGCAGAAGCAATACGCTAATCACTGCCAACGCTACAAATAGCAATTTCTTGTAGTCAATCTTAAATTCGTTCATGATAGTAAAAATTTAAAGTTAATATTAAAGGTCCCAAACACTTTTACTGATATGGCGCAAGAGGGGCAAATCGTCGGGCTCGCGCTCCAAACCGCCATCATCGTGAGGCAACTTAGGCTCGGCGTTGAGGCGTTCGTCGATTTGGGCATTACGACCGTCGCGGTAACCCTCGCTGCGTGCCGCCGCCACGTCGACATCGTAGCGCATTCCTTTATAGACTCTGTCGATAAACGGGTCCGACGGTTCACGCGTCCCGACAAGCGCGTCAATCAACGCAGTGAGCGCTTTCTCGTCTTCGGGATGATGCGTTGCCAGATATTGCAACACGCGGTCTTCGAGTTCGTTAACCTCTCGGCGCTCGTCGGACACAACTGCCGCCGGCGCACTTTCTTGAATGATTTGTTTGTCTTCCATGGTATGTTTTGATTTTTAATGACACTGCAAAATTAAGACTCCCGTAGCGCCAAAAATTGCGAAAACGACAGAAAAAGGCGCTGACGCGCGGTTATTCGGCATCTGACGATGCGTGGGATTGCCGGATGGTCCAACACCCACATCTATCTACCTGTGTATCGACATAGTAGGGTCGCGGCTTGCTGCGACCGGGCATCGATGCAGAACAAATCTAACGCCTACCCGGTCGCACCAAAGCGCGACCCTACAATCGCCTAATTGTCAATCTATTACACGCAGTGTCAGCTGCCGATTAACCTTATAACCTTTTAACCGCGCGATAGCGCCGAATAACCGCGTCGGAGACGCGCCGGTTGTGGGAAACCCCACGCTTAGCGTCGGAGACGGTCAGCGTGGGGAGCTAAGATACTCAAACCTCGAGCCTCGGAGAGGGTCGGTCGTGATAGATGACGGCCGCACGAGCCGCTTTGCACATTCACTATCATCACCGAGCATCTCCGAAGCTCGTGCCTAATCTGCTGATTTTTCACCAGGTTGAACCTCTCCGAGGTTAAACCTGGTGTTACCCACGATTGCTGTACCTCCGGCACAGCTACCTCTGCCGTATCTTCGACACGGCAGAGGTAGCATAGTCATTCCACACCTCACCCATAGTAGGGTCGCACCAAGGCGCAACCCTACTATGTTGACACTCAGGTGTATAGGTGCGCAGGCAATAGCCTCATCCGGCAATCCCACGCAGCGTCAGCTGCCGATTAACCTTATAACCTTTTAACCGCGCGATAGTGCCGAATAACCGCGCCGGAGGCGCCTGTTAACCTTATCTCAACGCTACTTTTTGTGTGTAGTGAGCGTCGTCGGTTTTTACTTCGAGCACGTAGATGCCCTTAGCGATGTTGGAAGCATCGAACGTGCCTTCGTTGCCCGAAATTGTTACGTTCTTGACAGCAACACCCGACATATTGTAGAGCGTAGCCGTAAAGCGTTGTGCACCGGCAAGGAATACGTTGTACGTTCTGTTACCGTTAGGCGTAACGATGAGGCGAAGGTTCTGATTGTCGTAGATTTTACCTACGGAAGCGTCGAAAGCCAATGCTTTCTTGACAGCCTCAACGGCGTTGATTTTGCCGGCACCCCAACGAGCTTTGTTGTCGGTCATGTGGCTGTCGGTAGTTGCCGATTCGAGCATAAGTTTGCGCACATCCTCGGGCTTCATCTGCGGGTTGGCTTGCAACATCAAGCAAGCAACGCCTGCTGCGTAGGGGCATGCCATCGACGTACCGGAAGTTGCCTCCCAATGGTTGTCGCGACCATTCTTAGTGGCTTTGGCGCTGACTTGGTCGTCGGTCATGCTTGCTGCCGTATAGTAATACGCGCTGAGAGGAGCAACGACAAGGTGTCCGGGAGCAGTAATGGCGGGGAATGTACGACCGTCGAACGAATAGCCGTACGACGACGAGCCGGCTATGTCGCCTACTGTCGGGTTTGAAGAATCTTGGTAACCGTATCCGTCCAGACAAACGAATTTAGTACGTGAGATGAACGAACCTACAGAGATGGTGTTGAAACCTGTAGCGTTGTCGTTGATAGAGTTCGACGAACTACCGCTCTGGAATACTTCCGCGATGTTGGCGTTTTCGAACGAGCCGTCGGTGGTTGCTACGACCTTAGTACCGGCATCGCCTTCGATTGTAAAGCCTAAGAACTTGAAGCCGTTTCGGTTGGTATCATTGTCTTTTACGACATTAATATTAAGAACGATAACGTAGTGTCCTGATTCATCAACGCCCTTGATAACCTCGATTTTACTGTCGGTGGTAAAGTACGAGCCGAAACCCATTTCAAAATTGTCACTACTCTCGGGGTTTGCGCTAATGGTCTTCGACGAATTTACATCAGTATTCATTATGAAATATCTTTCGGTACGGCTGAAGATACCGACTTTCAAACGGAGCGTCTTGTTGTTGTCGGAATAAATGGCAATCTGATGGTTGTATTCTTTTGAATTCGGCTCGATAGTCGTGCAGATTTTATTGTCGGATTCGGTAAACGTCTTGGTGATAGAGCAACCTCTGTCGCCGTCGTTACCCGAAGCAACGAACACCGGCACTTCTTTTGCAATCTCGTCGAGAGCCTTGCAGAACGAAGAAGAGCCGTCGTGTGGACCCTGAACGTGACCCAACGAGAGGTTGATGACCGCCGGCTTGTTTTCAGCCTTGGCATAGTCGACAATCTTTTGGCAAGTTGACAAGATGTTGTTGCTCTGGAGGGCACCTGCACCGATAAAGATGTCGGCTTTGCCTGCCACGCCTACAAACGGAACTTTGCCCGACGACACTTTAGGATTGGATTCGCCGCTGCCGAATTCGCCATACGAGCCGTTGATGCCCGAACGACCGGCAAGGATGCCCAACACTGAAGTAGCGTGAGTGGCTGTGTAGTAGTCGTAAGTGGCAGACGACATGTTCGATTCGTCGTAGGTCTTTTCTTTTACATAATTGATGAAACGCTTGATGCGGTACGAAGAGCCGTCGTCGCCACGGAATGAAGCGTGGGCAACGTCGATACCCATATCGTAGAGACCGGCAATAACGCCTTCGCCGTTGAATGCTTTGGGAAGACCGCTACCACCGGCGTGAACCACGTCGACACCGGTTGCGGCGTGTGCCTTGTCGAGATAGAGTTCCATCTTGTCGCCGAACGACACATACTTGACGGCGTCGCTTTCCGCCATCTTTTCAATTTGGTCGAGCGGCATGTCGATGAGCACGTATTTGTTGCCGATTTTGCAATCGACGTTGTAGTCTGCAAAGTCGTCGACGGTCGCGCCTTCCGACAGCGTAACCAAAACCTTGACAATCTCCGAACTTGCGCTCTTTTTCGCTGCGCCGTCGGTAGCCTTACTTTCCTGTGATGCGTGAAGCAACATCAACTGTCCTTGCGGACTGATTTTACTCTGAGCGAACGCAAGAGTCCCACACAAAAGCAATGCTAAAGATAATAATGTAGATTTCATTTTTAGTAAGTGAATATTTGTTATTTTACCTTAAATTCAAACGATTTGTCCCATTCGCGGAGAATCGAGAGCGTCAACGTCTTGCGACTGAGGTTATAGACCTCCGACCACTGTGTAAAGCCGGTCGAAAGTTCGGGATGCTCGGGACCCTGAGCCACGTCTTGCAAGAGCGCGAAAGCCTCAGCGGGCGTTGTGCGGTAGTTGAGTTGTGCCAGGCGGTCGCGCAGCGTCAGGTAGCGCGCCATACCGTGGGTAGAGTGGTTGATGCCGTGGTCAGTGTCAGCCATCGACGGCGACACGTAGAAGTTGGTGACATATCGCCAAGCGTCGTCGCCGGTGAGCACTTCCATCCGGTCGGGATTCTGCTCGAGGTCGGCATTGGTATACTCCACTATGGCGAAATCGCCCGTAGCGTCAGCCATCAGATAGTGATAACTTGCCGGGTCGGTGTCCATACACATATTATATTGTTTGAGCATCTCGACAGCCTCTTTGACCGTAGAGGCACGGTCGAGGAGCATACGCATCGCCACGGTGGTGAAGATTTTCTTCTTGCCGGGCTGCTCTTGTTTCGTCGGCTTGCCATCGAGCTTGAGCACGCAGATTGCAAAGCCGTCTTCGTTGATACCGTCGAGAAGCACATACGGCAAAGCCATGAGCATCGACAAGTCCGACTTGCCGTCGGTGTAGAAGCCGCTCTTGTAGCCGATAAACAGGCCATCGACAAAAGAAACCGACTTTTTGCCACCCTTCGGCGCTGTATGCACGGCGATTACGGGAATCATCGTACGCTCGCCGGTTGTCGCGTCGATGTGGTTGAAGTCGAAGTTGCGTCCCATAAGGAAGTCGCCGCTCGTCTTGTCGGGGCAAGCAAATGCACTGCATCCGGCGCCGTAGCTAACGGCTTGAGGTTTCGTCGACTGAACATCCAAAAGATTCTGCATGACAAATCCTAAAAGCGCAGACACGCCGTCGATGTCGGCATCCAACGCCGCGTCCAACTTATAATCTTCCGTGTAGTTGATTTCGTAGATGCGACCTTTATCGCCTTCGAGGTCGACCATCGAATAGACCATTGCGCGCTTATTCTCGTCGGTGAGTAGACGCGCTTCGTTGTCGGTAGGTGTCGGCTTCGGACTTTCGTTCGAATCATCTCCGCACGACGATAATATCATAGTAGATAACATAACGCCGGGAATTAGCAGGTTTACAATCTTATTCATTCTCATATATTAATTTGATATTAAAAGCTCCTGATTATAATCAAATTCTTGAAAATCAAGCAAAGATACTAACAATTTCAAAAAAACAATAGCGATTTCATCAAATAAGTGCATTTTCGCTAAAAAAATCGGAAAATTTTCGCTTACTTTGCATAAAAACAACGGAATGAGCGACTGGCAACAACGAACACGGCTATTGGTCGGCGAAGAAGGCGTCGAACGGCTACAAGCGGCACACGTTCTTATTGTGGGCGTGGGCGGCGTGGGTGCATATGCCGCCGAGACGATAGCACGCGCCGGCGTGGGAAGAATCACCCTCGTCGACGGCGATGCGGTGTCGGTCTCCAACATCAACCGCCAACTGCCTGCGCTGCATTCCACCGTCGGGCTGCCGAAAGTCGAGGTCGTGGCGCAACGCATTGCCGACATCAACCCCGAAGTGGTCGTCGATGCCCGTAGGGAATTTATCACCGCCGAATCGGTAACGACGTTGCTCGACAGCGGATTCGACTTCGTGGTCGACGCCATCGACAGCATTTCGCCCAAGGTAGCCCTCATCGCCGAATGCCAACTGCGTCGCATCAAAATCATCTCGTCGATGGGCGCCGGAGGCCGCGTCGACCCGACGAAAGTGCAATATGCCGACCTGTGGGCAACCCATAGCGACGGGCTGGCACGCGCCGTGCGCGAACGTCTCAAGCAACGAGGACTTCGCCGCGCGCTGACAACGGTGTGGAGCAGCGAGCAGCCGCGACGCAACGCACTGATTATGACCGACGAAATCGAAGGAAAGCGCTCAAGCTACGGCACCGTTGCCTATCTGCCTGCAATGTTCGGGCTGATGCTCGGCGCTCACGTCATACGAAAACTTACCCAAATATGATTGAAATACAACACATCAACAAAAGTTACGGCAACCTGCAGGTACTACGCGACATCAACGCGCAAATCGACCGCTCCGAGATTGTGGGCATCGTCGGTCCCAGCGGCGCCGGCAAGTCGACTCTCCTACAAATAGCAGGCACACTCGACCGCCCCGACTCTGGCACAATCGCCTACGACGGCATCGACGTGTCGACCCTCTCCGAGCGCCGACTGGCGGCTTTCCGCAACAAAAATATCGGCTTCGTCTTCCAATTTCATCAACTCTTGCCGGAATTTACCGCGCTCGAAAACGTAGCCATTCCCGCGCTGATAAAAGGCGACAACCGCAAAGACGCTTTCGCTCGCGCACGCCAACTCATCGACTTTCTCGGGCTCGGCGAACGCACCGACCATAAGCCCGCGGAACTCTCCGGCGGCGAAAAGCAACGCATCTCCGTGGCGCGTGCACTGATGAATCAGCCCGAAGTGATTTTCGCCGACGAGCCGTCGGGCAGCCTCGACTCGAAGAACAAACAAGACCTGCATAAGCTCTTTTTCGACCTCCGCGAAGAACTGCACCAGACGTTTGTAATCGTTACCCACGACGAAACCCTGGCAGCCAACTGCGACCGAATCCTCCACATGCGCGACGGAGTTATCGTCGAATAAACATCGTAATAGTCGAATAAACATCCGCCGTTTGCCTAATTACGCGGTTTTCACTACCTTTACACCCAAATTTGTGAAATAGCAATATGATAGAAAAAATCAAGGCTTTGCCCATTGTGCAAGCAATAAAGGACAGGAAATTTTTAGAGGCACTCGCCGGAGTGGCTGTTATTCTGCTCATCACGTTAATCTATTTTGCCCCCGACATATTCGACGGCAACGTACTTCGCCAGCACGACACCGTGCAAGGCATCGCCAACGGTCAGGAAGTGAAGCAATTCGAGGCGGAAACCGGCGAAACATCGCGCTGGACCAACTCGCTCTTCTCGGGAATGCCGACGTTCCAGATTTCGCCGTCGTACGGCAGTTCGACCCTCATCACCGCCGTAGAGCGCGCCTACAGCCTGTGGCTGCCCAACCCGGCTAACCTCGTGTTTATCATGATGTTGGGTTTCTACATCCTATTGCTTGCCTGCCGACTGCGTTGGCACGTTGCGCTGCTCGGCGCCATCGCCTACGCCTTTTCGTCGTATTTCTTCATAATCATCGGCGCGGGTCACATCTGGAAATTTGCCACCCTCGCCTACATTCCGCCTACGATTGCCGGCATCGTGCTCGCCTACCGCGGACGGTATCTCCTCGGCGGCGCCCTAGCCGCATTCTTCGCCATGCTGCAACTGGCGGCAAACCATCCCCAGATGACCTACTACTTCCTCTTCGTCATCGCGGCTATGGTCATCGCTTACCTCTATCAAGCATATAAAGACAAGGCATTGAAGCGCTGGGGAATCGCCACCGCAACACTCGTCGCAGCGGCTCTTATCGCCGTGGCGAGCAATGCCACAAGCCTCTACAACACATACGAATACAGCAAACTGACAATGCGCGGAGGTCATAGCGAACTCTCGACCGACGACGCAAATTCGAGCAAAGGCGGTCTCGACAAAAACTATATCACCGCATGGAGTTACGGCAAAAGCGAGACGTTTACGCTGCTCATTCCCAACGTCAAAGGCGGCGCTACCATCATCCCCACTCACGGCGAAAACCTGCCAACGAGCGTGGCTGACCTGCCCTACGTTCAAGAGAAGGTGATGAAGGGCGAAATCGACGAATACGACGCGCAAAACCTCGGCATGTTCCCGCAATATTTCGGCGACCAGCCGATGACCAACGGACCGGTCTACGTCGGCGCGCTGGTGGTTGCGCTGTTCCTGCTCGGACTGACTACCGTGCGCGGCGCAATGACGTGGGCGCTGCTGGCGGTCACCATACTGTCGATACTGCTCGCTTGGGGTCACAACATGATGTGGCTGACCGATTGGTTTATCGACCGATTCCCGATGTACAACAAATTCCGCACCGTGTCGAGCATACTCGTCATCGCCGAATTTACAATGCCGCTGCTCGGCGCACTCGCCATCCAGCGCATTCTCGATACGCCCGATTGGTTTAAAAAGAACCGCATCTGCTTCTTCGCAGCCTTCGGCGTGCCCGTTTTCTTCTGCCTTGTAGGCATCCTGGCGCCCGCTTTCTTCGGCAACGTCATTACCCCCGAAGAACTTGACTTGAAGTCGAACTACGAAGCACAGGGCTACGACCTGACGACGCTCTTTATGGCGCTCGAGCAGGCACGCCTGTCGATGGTTAGCGCCGACGCGCTGCGCAGCCTCGCCTTCCTCGTTGCCGGAATCGTCGTGTTCTATTTCTACTTCAAAGGAAAACTTCAGCCGAAATGGTTTGTCACGGCAATCATCGCCATCGTCCTTATCGACATGTTCAGCGTCAACAAGCGCTACCTCAACACCAACTCATTCTCGCCGAAACCGCTCTTTACGCAGTCGCAAATCGAGCCGCGTCCCGTCGACCTGCAGATTCTGCAAGACAAAGACCCGAACTACCGCGTAATGGACCTTACGCGCTTCGGCGACGCCATGCCGTCGTACTTCCACAAGTGCATCGGCGGCTACCACGCGGCGAAACTCAGTCGCTACCAAGACCTCATCGACCGCCAAATCAACAAAAACAATATCGACGTGCTTAATATGCTCAACGCGCGCTACTTCATCGTCAACGACACCACCATGCAACGCAATCCCGAAGCGCTGGGCAACTGCTGGTTTGTCGACACGCTGACCTACGTAGACGGAGCAAATGCCGAAATGAATGCCCTATCGACGCTCAAGCCCGCACACCGCGCCGTTGCCGACAACGCATTCAAAGCCGCACTGGGCAACGCAACGGCAAAAGCCGCCGGCGATACCATCTACGAAACGTCGTACAAGCCGAACGAATTGACCTACACCGCACGCTCGGCGAAGGGCGGCGTGGCTGTGTTCTCCGAGATTTACTTCCCGTGGGGCTGGACAGCTGAAATCGACGGCAAAGAAGCGCAAATCGGTCGCGTCAACTACGTGCTGCGCGCGCTTAACATTCCCGCCGGAAACCACGAAATACGCTTCCGCTTCGACCCGCAATCGATAAAAACCACCGAAAGCCTCGCCGTGGCGGCTATCATAATCATCTATCTGGCGCTTATCGCTGCCGGTATCGTCAAATGCGGCGCACGAAAACCCGATGAACTATAAGCGGCTCAAACGATATGCCTCCGCGCTGGGCAGACTGCGCAAAAGCAAAGGCTTCGGCATCCATTCGCCGTTTGCCTTTCGCTTCGTGTTGCGCGTGCTCAAAGAGCGACTCCCCTACTACGGCTACGACACCATCGACCGCGCCTACGCCGACGCACGCACGCTCATAGCCCGGCAAGGCATAAAGCACCCGGGAATCATCGCGCCGAAATATGCAAA
Organism: Bacteroidales bacterium; assembly: GCA_029224905.1. Taxonomy (GTDB): domain Bacteria; phylum Bacteroidota; class Bacteroidia; order Bacteroidales; family Muribaculaceae; genus Limisoma. The sequence goes on along the minus strand of JAQXVL010000008.1, from coordinate 1,737 downwards.
GATGATTTTTCGCATCGTCAACCACTTCAACCCCGCCGAAATTCTCCAAATCGGCACCAACTACGGCATATCGACAACGAGTGCGCTGACGCCGTCGAGCCGCTCGCGGCTGTGGATTTACGGCATCCGGCAGCGACAGTTCGACACCTTCAAAGCCGTTACCGAGCCCCTTGCCGCGCGCATCAACGCCTACGCCGACGCACGCACCGCCATCGACGCCTATCGCGCAGCGGCGAGCGAACCGTTTGTCGTCATCAACGACGTCGACGCCGACGCCCTGACTTCGCTCAGCGAACGCCTGACGGAATTTCTCGGCGACCGATGCGTAATCATTATGACCGCAATCGCCCACAAGCAGCAGTCGGAAGCGCTTTGGAATGAGGTCAAATCAAATCTTCGGGGAGGTATGACATTTTCAAACGGGCGCTTCGGCGTTGTGGTGTGCAACCCGAAACTACCCGTTCAACATTTTTCTTTGTGGTTCTGATTATTTCAACTCGTTCAGCGCCTGACGTGCGGCTTTGAGCATCGGCTCAACGCTCAAATCGCTGTTGGTTGCCCGGCGCATCCACTCGTTGGGTGTAAGGCGTCCGAGGCGATAAATGCGCGTCACCTCGTCGGCAAAATTGCGACCTTCGAAATAGTTTTCCAACTGGAATTGGATAATCTGACCGAACGCATAAGCCGACAGATAAAGCGGATAGCAAATCGCGTGGCTGTAGATAGCCAACACGGTCTCGTCGCGCGTGCCGAACACCGGCGCATAATATTCGTTCCAAATGTCCTTCGCCAGCGTAATCACCGCGTCGCGAAGTTGGTCAGCCGTAGCGTCGGGATGGGCGTACATCCACTTCCAGACGGAGATGTCGAGCAGCGACACGCCGCAGATTTCATACATACTCCAAGCCGCGTCGAGCACGTCGAGGCGAGCCTTGTCGGCATCGGCACTGTCGAAGCCCAGGATTTGCAAATCTTTCTTTTGGAACACGAAAGCCAGCGCCTCGGTAAAGGCGGTATTGGGCACGCCGTGGAGCATAAAATAGTCGACGTCGTAGAGCGAAATGGTCTGCTCGACGTTGTGGCCGAACTCGTGGATAGCGATGTTGTAGCCCTTATAATCCATACCCGATGCAGGAATACGCGTGCGTAGATGCGACTGCTGGCGACGATGCTCCGCACCCCAGGCGTGACCGCTGCCGCGCGCCGCGTCGACCGTAATGCGATCGCTGAGCCATGCCGCACGCTCCGCACTGAAGCCGAGTTTGGTGAGAATCTCGGGCAATCCGGCTTTGAGTGCCGCTGCGTTGGGATATTTTGCACGCGTCAGCGCGCTCAGTTCGTCCTCGTTCATCGTGCTGCGAGCCTTAAAACCGTCGTACCAGATGTCGTACGCCGCAAGTTTGCGACCCAGACGTTTTGCGATGAGTTTGCCGATTTGCTTCATTTCGGGTGCCGACAGATATTGGCGGAAGATTGCTTCGGCGCGGTCGACGGAGATTTCCATATCTTCGTTGAAGTTGCGGTCGATAGCGGTGTTGCCGCAATAGCGGTCGACGAGTTGCTCGGCGTGGAAGTTGTCGAGCAGGCGGCTGTAGCGCACATTCGTCTCCGGATGCGCCTCAACGGGCTTGCCGTCGAGCGTAAGGGCGTTGGTCGTCGGATTCCATTGGTAGCGGTTGCTATTGATAACCTCCACGGGAATCGACTGGTCGACCACGCGGCGCATCACCTCGTAGA
>JAQXVL010000007.1 GCA_029224905.1 Bacteroidales bacterium | reverse complement strand
ATTCGAGTTGGGCGTTTTGCTCCTGGCGGCTGTCGACGTCAATCATCATCACCGGCGCAACTTCTTTGCCGTTGATTGGCTTCCAATGCGGCAGTCCGAGTCCGTTAGGATTGCCTGTCTTGATAAAGTTGACAAACATCTTCACGAAAATTTCCGACACGGCATAGTCGTCGGCATTCCAAGCAAACACCTCGTTGGTCGGAAGATTTCCCATCTGATACTCGATGTCGGCGGAATGCACCGCACCGGGCACCTTGGGCACGGCAGGACGGTCGGCATCTGCCTTCTGCACACCTCCTGCGAGCCCGGCAACCAGACCTTTCTCGACCATCTCCGGACGCGGATGGCAATAACAATAGCGATAGACCGGCGCGTCGCTCGTGCGCTGCTGTAGGTCGAGCCATTTCCATGTAGAATAGGCGATAAACATATCACCGCCGAGTTCGTAACCCGGCAGACGCATGATGTCGGAATCTTCGCCTATGCCATATTTTGCAAACACCTCATCGGCAGGCACGCCGAGCCACGCTTCGACCGCCGGCGCAAGATTACCCTTCGTGGGCGTTTTGCCGCCGAGAAACATTTCTGCCGACATTTCGGCATTGTTGTTGCCAATCAAGCACGGGACGTGCGCTTGTTCGCCGCTTTTATAGATATCCATCGGCTGCCGAACCATAAAATAGCCATCAATGTTGTAAGTCGGAACATTTCTGACGTTCGCCTTTACGAGCAAATCCTCCGCCGAAAGAGCGCGCAACTCTTTCAGGCTGTGGCAGCCCATTTCTTCGGCTTTAGCCACGCCATCGCGCTCCGCCTCAGCGAGCGTGTGCCACGGGCGTTTGGTGATGCCAAGCACCGAGCCGCTCGAGCCCATCGCCTGCGCAATCATATCGCGGCAGAGCGGCGATGCCATCAATGCACTCACCGACAGCGAGCCCGCCGACTCACCCATTATCGTTATCCGCTGAGGGTCGCCTCCAAAAGCGGCAATATTGTCTTTCACCCAACGAATTGCAGCCACTTGGTCTAAGAATCCATAATTACCCGAACCGCCGTAATCGGATTCGGCAGACAACTCCGGATGAGCGAAAAATCCGAAAATGCCTTCACGATAGTTTGCCGTTATGGCAATCACGCCGTTGCGTGCCAAGGTCATCCCTGCATAGCGCGGCTCGCTGCCACTTCCGGCAATCAAACCACCGCCATTAAAATAGATAAACACCGGCAGACGCTCGTCCCACGTCAGCGATGGCGTCCAAATGTTGAGATACAGACAATCTTCGCTCATCTGCGACGTGCCGAACATCATATCGCCGAAAATGTTCTGCTGCATCGGATTCGGCCCAAAATCTTTTGCCGAGCGAACGCCAGTCCAATTCTCGACAGGCTGAGGAGCCTTCCATCGCAGTTGCCCGACAGGAGGTTGGGCAAACGCTACACCTTTAAACACTTTCACGCCCGAACAATCCGTGCCCTCGAGCACGCCGTTAGAAGTAGCGACACGAGGTCCAGTCTGCGCCATAGAACCGATAGCCGTTGCAAGTGCCACCATAACAGTAATTATTTTTGTTTTCATTTCCACGAGATTTTTATCTTCAATTTTAGCAATTAATTTCGTTATAGACAAATTTTTCACAAAATTTCAGCGAGAAACGTCAAAATACAGTCAAAAAATATCGTATCTTTGCACAAACGACATAACATAATGAAGAAAATAATTTTTACCCTCTTGGCAATTGTCTGCACAATAGCGACAAACGCAGAAACGACCTACACGACAGAGAAAGATTTAGCGTATCGCAGCAACGCATCGGGCTACGCAGGCGAGCGATGCACCGTCGACGTCTATCACCCGACCGAAGCCACGGCATGCCCGACGGTGGTATGGTTTCACGGAGGCGGCTTGGAAGGCGGCGCAAAAGAGATTCCGACAGAATTGACCGACTGCGGAATGGTAGTTGTCGGCGTAAACTATCGTTTGCTGCCGAAGTGTACAATCGACGACTGTATAGACGATGCCGCAGCGGCAATCGCCTGGGCATATCGCAACGCAGAGCGATTTGGCGGCGACCGAGGCAAATTGTTCGTTGCCGGGCATTCAGCAGGCGGCTACCTTATCGACATGGTGACCCTCAACAAGAAATGGCTTGCAAAATACGACCTCGACCCGGATACGATTATCGCCGGAGCATTTCCATTCAGCGGACAATGCATCACGCACTTCAACGTGCGCAAGCAGAAAGGACTTCAGCCGCTGCAACCGACAATCGACGAATACGCCCCACTCTACTGGGTTCGCGGCGGTTGTCCGCCGATGATTATCATCTCGGGCGACCGCAATATCGAGATTTTCGGGCGCTACGAAGAGCAGGCATACCTCTACAGAATGCTCAAACTTAACGGCAACGACAACGTCGACCTTTACGAATTGCAAGGTCACGACCACGGCAAAATGATGCATCCCGCTTTTCACATTCTCAAAGAACACATCCGAAAAATCTCTAATAACAAATAGAATTTGCTTATTTCATCCGTTTTTGATACTTTTGCAGAAACGAATAGAGCATGGACAACAAATTTATCGGCTTTTTCAAGCGACATAAAATAATCACTACCATATTGACTATCA
>JAQXVL010000006.1 GCA_029224905.1 Bacteroidales bacterium | reverse complement strand
TAATAGACCACTGTCTTGTTACGATGCGATGCGTAGTAAGTGCAGAAGTCGGCTACGACTTCGGGAATCTTACGCTCAAACTTGACGTAGAACGACTTAATGACATTGAGCCGCCGCCCGTCGGGCTGCCCGGCTACAATCCAGTTGATATTTGCATTGTAGTCCATACCAATGCAAATCGGCGCATCCTTATTCACATCGGAATCAGCATCACAAGTAAAAGCCTCTCCACTCTCCGCACTCCACTCTCCGCTTTTGAATTTCTCGTCAAGAAATTCAAAATCACTCGCATTATACTTGTGTCCCTCTCTCATTGACGAATAAAAACCATCTTTGGCAATGCCGATGCGTTGGCAAAGGATAGAGGTTTGGAACGTCAATGGCGTTAAGTCGCGCTTCATCTGCTTTATGTAGTTCTCACCGAGCAACTGCAAGTTTTCGATGCTGCTGTACTCTTTGTAGTACACAGCGACAGACCGCATCTGATTAAGGTTGCGGTCGAGACGTCGAAGATAACCTTTAAGGTAGTCGGGCACCGGTTGCCCCTTGGACGAAAGCGAGCGAATCCGCTCTTTCGTGCGCCAAATTTCATAGACTGTTCCCTCGATAGTAGCAATAAGTTCGGGGTCCATTTTGTCACGGTAGTGCAAGAACCACGAACCTTTTTGCGTCTGCGGCATATCGCTCAAAATCATTATCGAATGATTGAATGAGTGCCGTCCGAAATGCGACTTAATGCCACCATTGGCAGGGAGCGTTTCGTCTTTGAGTTTCTGATAGTCGATGAATTTAGCCTCGTCAACGAGCAGCCACGAGAGCGTGAGCGAGTTTGAAGAACCGGGGCGATCCTGCGAGATGATGACCGCACAAGAGCCGTTGTAGAACGATATGACGTGTTCATAATCGTTCGGCTCGATTATAGGACGAGCAAACGACTTGGGCGGACGGCGACCGACAACGTAATGCACACCGTGGATATAGCCCCAGCGTTTCCACGCGGCGAGCAGTCCCGGCAGCGTGTTGGTCAAACCGTGTTTGAACGTCGGCACTACGATGCCGCCGGTCGAGCCTGGCATACGTTGCATATTACGCAAAGCAAACGGAGCGGCGATGCTGTCCGTTTTGCCTGTGCGTCGTCCTGCGACAATGACGGTGGTGTTAGCACCGATAAGCTGCGTCAGCCGCTGCGGATTATTGAAGTAAATGCGTGGCATAGGGTATAGGAAATAGGGTGTAGGAAATAAAAAATTTGTAATTTTGCAGAAAAATCGCGTTATGGCTATTCAAAGTTATAAAGAACTCCTTGTATGGCAGAAATCAATGGATTTGGCCGATATGATCTATAAACTTACGGCGAACTGGCCGAGAGAGGAGACTTACGGACTAACCAATCAGATTCGTAGGGCTGCGGTGTCAATACCATCAAATATTGCAGAGGGCTACGGTAGAATGTCGCCTGGAGAGTATAAACATCATTTGGCATTTGCAAGAGGCTCATTGGTTGAAACTGAAACACAAATTGAATTATCATGTAGATTTGGATATAGCACCCAAGAACAGATTGCGCCTATTGTCGCATTACAAAACGAGATAGGGAAAATGCTTTGGAGTATGCTTACCAAACTCTGACTATTTTCTATCCCCTATATCCAGCTCACTGTTTTCTATCCCCTATATCCTGTCCCCTGTTTGGAGTGGGAAACAACGTTTCCAGCTCCAAATCCGCCTCCTCGAACTCCACATCTTCGATGTCGAGCGTTTCGGCACGATATTTCGCAATCATATCGGAGATTTTCTGCTGAATGTTCGGGATAGGCTTAATGCCAAGTACCGTGGGGTCGTCCGTTGCCGTGAACGGCTGCACCACGATAAGCTCGTAAGGCAAAGTCTGTTCGTCTTCCAAATCAACACGGTTGTATTTGGCATAGGACGCTGCGGCACGTTCCATCGTCTTCGTGTCGCCCTTTGCCTGAGCCTTGGCATAAGTCTTCATAATCATCTCGTTGAAACGCCAGCGGTGGAAATCGCGGCTTGCCGATGCGAGCAGAGGCATAATCGTTTTCACGACAGCGAGGTCGGAGTAGGCGGTCACTTTGGAAACAGAGTGCCGCTGCATTACTTCCGACACAAACTCGCGGTCAGTTCCGCCGGGGTTCGAGAGAAACCAATTATACATCTCACGCACACGAACAACCTTATCCACAAGAGTTTGTGGATATTTTTGCTGTAAGTCCTCGACTTTAGTAAAAAGTTCGGTGCGGCATACTTCGAGTGCGGAAGGATATGACATAATAAATTAGTTAATTTGTAGTTGTAAAATTAAAACAGCTATATCATTATGAAAAAGACAGAAAATATATATTACAAATATCGTAGCATTGATAACTTCAAACGCTTTTTAGATATAATCTTAAACAAAAGATTATATGGTTGCACTTACCAAGAACTTAATGATCCAATGGAAGGTCATTTTTTATATCCTACACAATTAGCCCCCCAATTAAAACCCAAATTGATAGATAAACTTAAAAGCAAATTAATTTGCTCTGCTTCTATACACTATAACATTGGGCTTATGTGGAGCCATTATGCAAATTCTCATACAGGTTGTTGTATTGGATTTGAACTTGGCGAGACTAAAAAATGGAAAAAACTTAAAGTTGAATACAAAGATACACTACCATTATGCGCCAGCTTCAATGATATAGAGCAAGTACTGAAAACAAAATCAAGTCATTGGGGGTACGAAGAAGAAGTTAGATTTATAAAAGATAAATTAGATAAATCAACTAGAACGATGCCTATAAAAATAAAGGAAATTTATTTAGGCACACGAATGCATGACAAAGATAAACGATTAATTAAGAAACTAATTAAATCAATATATGGCGACAAGGTTAATGTTTCTGACATTTCATTCAATGAAATAGATTTCGGTTTTCAAAAGCCTTGATTTACTCATCGTCTTCCATATCTAAAAGGTTCTTGTGAGTGTTCTCAATCGCAAGAGGAGAACCAACTTGTGCAAGTAGCATTTCTTGCGAGTGCAGTTTCACCTTAGAGCCGGCTTTGCCACGGCGATACGCCTTAGAAACTTCACTCGTGCGGTCGGCGATGTCCTCACGCAACACATCGGCAGGAATATCGAGTATTACTGCGATGTCGGAAATTTTGAGGTAGATTGATGCAAACTTCTCAATCTGCTTCAACTCGTTGTCTGAATAATTCATATTTTAATGTAAAATTTTTCTCAAAATTAAGATTTTATCTAACTCTCATAAAAGACATAAATAATTACCTTGTATAAAAATTTTAAACAAGGTAATTAAATCATGAAAAAATCAACGACTTGAAGTTTTTGTCTGAATAATCTCAAACGAATCTCAAAAATTTCAAGCAATAAATTTAAAAGAGATTTGCAAGACAAGAAAATTTAGATTAACTTTGCATCGTAAGAATTTTTAAATTAAATAGTATGCGTCTATTAAGCGTAAAAAGATACGGAGTAAAACTCAAGGCTACAATTCAAGCAACAGGGAAGCTTGGGTTTCCAAAGTCAACGAGTGATATACTCCGGTTTGAAAAAAGACAATATGTGCAATTCTTTTTAGATGATAACGAAAAAGATTTGTATATGGTGGTTTTGGACGAATCCAACGAGGATGCGTTTAAGGTTG
>JAQXVL010000005.1 GCA_029224905.1 Bacteroidales bacterium | reverse complement strand
ATGAATCCGTTTATGGCACGCGCACTGGCGAGCATCAAAGATGCTGACGTGTTTGTCGTCGACCCGGTGCCAAATTGCTCGGAGATGATGTGCGACACACTGACCTACAATTTCGTGCGCACACTCAAGACGCTGCGTCCCGAAGTGCCGGTTGTGATGGTCGAAGGACCGATGTACAGTTATGCGCGATTCGACTCATTCTTTACGTCTTATCTGCCGAAGAAGAACGAAAAATTCCGTAAAAACTACGAACGCCTGATTGCCGACGGTTACACCGACATCTACTACGTCACCGCCGATGGCTTGTCGGGCTACGACAACGAAGGCACGGTCGATGGTATTCACTTTACCGACGTCGGTTTCCGTCGCTACGCCGACAAACTTATCCCGGTCCTTCAGCCTCTTATTGATAGGTAAGAATCGGCTTGGAAACTCGCTTTAATCGCCTTTTGCTGCCGATTTGATTTTTCGAGCAAGTTGTGCGGGTGAAGGTGTACGTTTAAAGTCGGAAAACGGCATTCGGAAATCGCAGCCTGTCGCGTAGTTGCTGCAACCGAAGGCTGTTTTTCCTTTTATGATATGACCGTTACCGCATTTCGGACACGCGATTTGCTCATACGATTCCACCGATGGTCGGCGCTCTTTGCGCTTCTTTGGTTCTTCTTTTTTCGGCTTTTGCTCTGCAACTATAATCTTGTTGCCGGAATTGTCGTTGAGCACATCGAGGACAATTTGATTGATGAGTTGCTTGAGTTCGTCAATGAAGTCGGATGCGCTATAGTCACCCGATTCGATTCGGCGCAGTTTGTTTTCCCACAAACCGGTAAGTTTAGCCGATTTGAGCAACTCAACTTGTATCGTATCGATGAGTGCGATGCCGGCAGGTGTTGCTTTTAGGTTTTTCTTATCTTTTGTAATGTATCGGCGCTTGAAAAGCGTTTCGATGATAGCCGCGCGGGTTGACGGGCGTCCGATGCCATTTGCTTTCATAGCTTCGCGGAGCACTTCGTCGTCGACGAATTTGCCCGCCGTTTCCATAGCGCGAAGCAGCGTACCTTCGGTGTAGTATTTTGGCGGCTGGGTTGTTTTCTTGACAAACGACGGCGTATGCGGACCAGATTCGCCTTCGGTGAATTGCGGCATAATGCAGTCGTCGGCGTCGGCGCCGGGCGTCGTCGGGTAGATGGAACGCCAGCCCGGATTGACGATTTTCTTGCCGGTCGCTTTGAAGTCGAAGTCGCCGACTTTCGCCATTACCTCGGTGCGGTCGAATTCGCAATCGGGATAGAACACGCCGATAAACCGTTTTGCAACCAAGTCGTATACTCGTTTTTCGTCGAGCGAAAGCGACGACGAAGGTGGCACGTTGGTGGGAATTATGGCATGGTGGTCGGTTACTTTTGAATTGTCGAACACTTTGCGGCTTTTCGGCAGTTTAGCGGCGAGTAGGGGCGCCGTCAAGTTTGCATAGGGTGTTAATGCTTGCAAGATTCCCGGCACTTTGGGATATATATCCTCGCTCAGATACGTGGTGTCGACGCGTGGATATGTGGTGAACTTCTTTTCGTAGAGCGACTGAATGAGCTTCAGCGTGGTGTCGGCTGAAAAGCTGTATTTTTTGTTGCATTCCACCTGAAGCGAGGTTAGGTCGAACAATCGCGGCGCCGATTCTTTTCCGCGTTTTGTCTGAACGGACGTAATGGTCAGCGGCAGCGATTTGATTTGTTCAACTATTTGGTTAGCCTCTTCTTCGCTGTGGTAACGTCCGGCAGTCGACGAAAACGGCACTTCGCGGTAGTCGGTTTTGATTTCCCAGAAATCTTCGGGCTGAAAGTTGTCGATTTCTTTCTGCCGCTCGACGATTAGAGCGAGCGTAGGAGTCTGCACGCGACCAATCGACAGTACGCCGTTGCCTCCGGAGTATTTGATGGTGAACAGTCGAGTGGCGTTCATACCGAGAATCCAATCGCCGATAGCACGCGAGAGCCCGGCATGATAAAGGCGGTCGAAGTCGGACTGTGGGCGCAATTGCTTGAAGCCTTCGCGGATACTTTCGTCGGTAAGCGACGAAATCCACAGCCGATTGACGGGCTTGCGGCATAGTGCTTTTTGCATCACCCAACGCTGTATCAATTCTCCTTCTTGCCCGGCATCGCCGCAGTTTATCACCTGGTCGGCTTCTTCAATAAGTTGCTCAATGACGTGAAATTGGCGTTCTATGCCTTTGTCGTCGATGAGTTTGATGCCGAACCGTGGCGGAATCATAGGCAGTGCGCTCAGACTCCACGGCTTCCAGCGGTCGGTGTAGTCGTGGGGCTCTTTGAGCGTGCACAGGTGTCCGTAGGTCCAGGTGACTTTATATCCGTTGCCTTCGAAGAAGCCTTCACGGCGCACATTAGCGCCGAGTATGGCTGCAATGTCTTTGGCAACACTCGGTTTCTCGGTAATGCAAACAATCATCGGGCTTCTACGTTACTTTTATATTCATTCCATAGAGCATCCATCTCGGCGAGTGTAAGTTGGTTGATGGCTTTGCCTTGCTCTTTGGCTTTAAGTTCGATGTAGTTAAATCGGTCGATGAATTTGCGGTTGGTATGTTCGAGCGCGTTTTCGACATTCACTTTGTAGAGGCGAGCGGCATTGATGATGCTGAAAAGCAAGTCGCCGAATTCGTTCTCGCATCGCGCCGTGTCGTCGCTGCGCAACTCTGCTTCGACTTCGCCGATTTCTTCTTTAACCTTTTCCCAGACGTCTTCGCGCTGCTGCCAATCGAAACCGACATGCGCTGCTTTCTCTTGGATGCGCTCGGCTTTGATAAGTGCCGGAAGGGCTTCGGGAACGCCCGACAATACGGTTTTGTTGCCGTCTTTTTCTTTGAGTTTCAGCTGTTCCCAATTGTCTTCAACTTCGTCCGAACCTTTGACGCGAACTTCGCCGAAGACGTGAGGATGACGGTAGATGAGTTTTTGGCAGAGGGTATCGCATACGTCGGCAATGTCGAATTGTCCTTTCTCGTCGGCAATTTTTGAGTAGAACACGATGTGAAGCAACACATCGCCGAGCTCTTTCTTGATTTCGTCGGTTTCCGACTTAAGCAATGCGTTGCTAAGTTCGTAGACCTCTTCGATAGTGTTACAACGAAGGCTTTCGTTGGTCTGTTTTCTGTCCCAAGGACATTTCTCGCGAAGGCAATCGAGAATGTCGAGCAATTTGCCAAACGCCTCGAGCCTATATTCTTTACTATTACTCATCTGTCTGTTTTCGTTTGTTGTGTTATTTATCTTCCTCGGCGCGGTATTTTTCCAAACCGTCTTGGAGGAATTTCATAAAATTGTCGACGTTTTCGTCATAGTATACCGGTCCGGCGAGCAAGTTGCCTTTGCTGTCGAGCACAACGTAGTAGGGTTGTGAATTTGCACCGAATTTATGACGTTGCAAGTAGCTCCACAAATCGCCGTAGGTTTCCAACTCAACGTCTTTGCCGTTTTCGGTGACGTGCATCGGACGTTCGAGCTCGCGACGGTCGTCGACCATCAATGTAATGTTGATGAAGTTGTCTTTCAAATATGTGTCGACTTTTTCGGTGTCGAGCACAGCCATTTCCATCTTGCGGCAGTTTACGCAGCCGTAGCCGGAGAAGTCGAGAAATACGGGCTTGCCTTCGCGAGCCGCCACGCGCATACCTTCGTCGTAGTTGTCGAAAGTTTGGTGTGCGGATTGAGCCGACAGGTTGAAGTCGAGCGTCGAAACCGGTGGCAGGAATGCGCTAACCGCTCTAAGGGGAGCGCCCCATAAGCCGGGAAGGAGATACAAAGCAAACGAGAGCGATGCGCCTGCCAAGAACAGTCGAACGACGCCTATCTTTTCTACCACGGCGTCGCCCGAAAGACGCAATCGCCCGAGTAGATAGAGTCCGAGCAGACCGAAAATGACCACCCAAAGTACGATAAACACTTCGCGGTCGAGTATGCGCCAGCCGTATGCGAGGTCGGCAACCGAGAGAAATTTGATTGACAGCGCCAATTCTATGAAACCAAGAACCACTTTGACGGTGTTGAGCCAACCGCCCGACTTTGGCAGTCCTTGTAGCCACGACGGGAAGAGTGCAAAAACGGCGAAGGGTATTGCCAACGCTAATGCAAAAGCGCCCATTCCGACAATCGGTCCGGTCAAGTCGCCCAGACTTACAGCTTCTACAAGCAGTGTGCCTATAATCGGACCTGTGCAAGAGAACGATACCAATGCCAAGGTAAATGCCATGAAGAATATGCTCAAAATGCCGGTAGTGTTAACAGCTTTCGAATCGATGCGATTTGTCCAACTTGATGGCAGTGTTATTTCGAACGCTCCGAAAAACGATACGGCAAACAGTACCAACATCGCAAAGAATATGAGATTGAATACGGCGCTTGTCGCTAATTCGTTAAGCATAGACGGTCCGAATATCAGCGTTACGATTGTTCCTAACAGGAGGTATACGATAACAATCGATGCGCCGTAGATTACGGCATCGACTATGGCGCGACGGCGGCTATTGTGTCGCTTGAGGAAGAAGCTGACAGTGAGCGGTATCATCGGCCATACGCACGGCGTAAGCAGTGCAACGAAACCGCCGAGCAAACCTCCCAAGAATACGTACCACAACGAGTGTGACGAGTCTGTTTCTGAATTTTCTTTCGCAGCGGAAACGGTGTTGACCGGGCTATAAATGTCGACAGATTCCGAAAGTTGCGATTTGTCGGTAGCTGTTTTTGAAGCGGCGACAGCATCTTGTTCCTGCTCTTCGGTCGACGCTTTTGCTTCGACAGGGGTCGGTTGCGAGACGAATTCAAAAGTCTCGTTTTGCGGCGACTGACAGGTGCCATGACCGCACGCCATATAGCGAAGACTGCCGCGGATGGTATATGAGTCGTCGGTGATTTGTACCTTTTGCGAAATGACGGCGCGGTCAGTCCACCATCCGAGTTTCAGATGGAAAATTTCGTCGATTTCGGTGTGCGCAGGCGTTTCTTCGACCAATTCGCCGACAAGATTGACGCCTTGTAGTTCTGTCCATTTTACCTGTGTCGGCACGGGACCGCCTTCGGGTAGCCGCGTTGCGTATAGATGCCACCCGTTATCGATTTCTGCAACAAAATTAACAACACCTTCTGTGGCTGAACGCTTTTCAAATTTAATGTTCCATTTAACGTGTTGTGCCGGCTGAGCCCATGCTGTAGCGGCGCTCAGAAGCATCAATAGGAAGGAAAATATTACTGCTTTGCTTAATTTCATAAGATTTCGCTTTTTTTCTGACTGCGAAGATAGGCAAAATCGGCGAACCGAGCAAATTTCAGGACGATTAGCTGTGTTACGAAAAGGAGACGTAAGCACCTGTAAATGGCGCTTACGTCTCCTTATTTAAAAGCCTTTATTTAACGATTTTTTAAGCCATCAGACAACGAGGCTTGATTTGCTTGAAGAAGTCGTTGCCTTTATTGTCGACAAGGATGAATGCCGGGAAGTCGACAACTTTGATTTTCCAAATGGCTTCCATACCGAGTTCGGGATATTCTACGCACTCGATGCTCTTGATGTTGTTTTGAGCCAAGATAGCTGCAGGACCGCCGATGCTACCGAGATAGAATCCGCCGTGACGATGACAAGCGTCAGTGACTTGCTGCGAGCGGTTGCCTTTTGCGAGCATAACCATCGAGCCGCCGTGGCTTTGGAAGAGGTCGACGTATGGGTCCATACGGCCTGCCGTGGTCGGTCCCATAGAGCCGCAAGGCATGCCTTCCGGTGTCTTTGCCGGACCGGCATAGTAGACAGGATGGTTCTTGAAATAGTCGGGGAGCTCTTCGCCGCGGTCGAGGCGTTCTTTGAGGCGTGCGTGAGCAATGTCGCGAGCAACGATGATGGTTCCGTTGAGCGACAAGCGTGTCGATACGGGATATTTTGACAATTCAGCGAGAATGTTCTCCATAGGTTGGTCGAGGTCGATTCTAACGACGTCGCCTTCGCCTTGACGTCGCAATTCTTCGGGAATAAGTTCGCCCGGGTTGGAGTCGAGACGCTCAATCCAAATGCCGTCGCGGTTGATTTTACACTTGATATTTCTATCAGCAGAGCAAGAAACGCCCATACCTACGGGGCACGAAGCGCCGTGACGCGGAAGTCGGACAATGCGTATGTCGTGAGCAAGGTATTTGCCGCCGAATTGTGCACCTAAGCCTACGTTGTGCGCTTGGCGAAGCACTTCCTTCTCGAGCTCGATGTCGCGGAACGCACGTCCTGTTTCGTCGCCGGTGGTCGGGAGGTTGTCATAGTAGTGCGTTGAAGCGAGTTTTACAGTGAGCAGATTTTTCTCAGCCGAAGTACCACCGATAACGAAAGCGATGTGATAGGGCGGGCAAGCAGCTGTGCCGAGGGTCTTCATCTTTTCTACGAGGAAAGGCACAAGAGTAGCCGGATTGAGAATTGCTTTTGTTTCTTGGTAGAGATAAGTTTTGTTAGCCGAGCCGCCGCCTTTGGTGACGCACAAGAATTTGTATTCCATTCCTTGAGTGGCTTCGATGTCGATTTGTGCCGGCAAGTTGCAACGAGTGTTGACCTCTTCATACATAGAAAGCGGTGCATTCTGCGAATACCTGAGATTCTCTTCGGTATAAGTCTTGAAAACGCCGAGCGAAAGGGCTTCTTCGTCGCAGTAGCCTGTCCACACTTGCTGACCTTTTTCGCCGTGGATAATAGCTGTGCCGGTGTCTTGGCAGAGAGGAAGAACGCCGCGAACTGACACTTCGGCATTGCGAAGGAATTGAAGTGCGACATATTTGTCGTTCTCAGACGCTTCCGGGTCGTGAAGAATGCGTGCAACTTGCTCGTTGTGTGAACGGCGAAGCATAAAAGACACGTCGCGGAATGCCGCACGCGCCATCGCGGTAAGTCCTTCGGGTGCAACCTTCAGAATAGGTTTGCCTTCGAATTCGCCAACTGATACATGGTCTTTTGTTAACAAATAGTACTCGGTTTCGTCCTTTCCTAATTGAAACATGTGACTGAACTTAAACTCTGTTGTAGCCATATGAATTTTTTTAGATGTTTTTGTCGTTCTGCAAATTTAAGGAACAATTAATTAATACGGAAAAAAATAAGCAATTATTTTGAAGTTAGGTGAGAGGTAAGAGGTAAGAGGCGGGAAAGTTGAGATGGGAAGAATTAAAGGAGCGTTTTCGCTCGAAGAAAAATGAATTCTTTATCTTGCCTATGTGATATCTCACGAATTTTGCTTACATTTGCATTAGAATTACCAAAAATAAGAAAGTATGAAGAATGATTTTAGGGATTATGCTGTAAAACATCGTGGCATAAACGGACAAGTTTTTGACGACTATGCAAAGATAACAAGTAGCTATATCTCTCCGACAATTATAGAGGAACGTCAGTTGAACGTTGCTCAAATGGATGTGTTCTCGCGTCTGATGATGGACCGTATTATCTTCTTGGGAACGCAGGTTGACGACTATGCGGCAAACGTAATCCAAGCTCAATTGCTTTATCTTGACTCTTCCGACCCGGGTAAAGATATTTCGATTTACATTAACTCTCCCGGCGGGTCGGTCTATGCCGGATATGGTATCTACGACACGATGCAATACATCTCGTGCGACGTTAAGACAATCTGCACGGGTATGGCTGCGTCGATGGCTGCCGTGCTGCTCGTTGCCGGTGCTCAAGGCAAGCGCTTTGCGCTGAAGCATTCGCGCGTGATGATTCACCAACCGCTGGGTGGCGTCCAAGGACAGGCTTCCGATATCGAAATTACAGCTCGCGAGATTCTCAAGATAAAGAACGAACTTTATACTATCATTTCCGAACATTCCGGCAAGCCGTTCGAGCAAGTGGCGAAAGACGGCGACCGCGATTACTGGATGACCGCTCAAGAGGCATTGGAATACGGTATGATTGATAAGGTTTTGACAAAGAACGCATAATAATGGCAAAAAAGAAAACACCGTCAGGCGTATGTAGCTTCTGCGGACAACCGGCAGAATTGATGTTGCCGTCGATGGATGGCGGCGCAATCTGCGAAAACTGTATTCGCTCGGCTTATGCGTGCTTGGAAAACTATTATTCCGAAAATGCTCCGGCACAAAACGACCAACTTCCCGATTTCGGAAAGTTGCCGACTCCGAAGGAGATTGTGGAATACCTTAATAATTATGTAATAGGACAAGATACTGCCAAGAAATTTTTGGCAGTGGCTGTCTACAACCATTACAAACGTCTTTGCCAACCCAAAACCGACGATAACGTCGAAATCGAAAAAAGCAACATTGTGATGGTCGGTCCGACCGGTACGGGCAAAACTTTGCTTGCCAAGACGATTGCCAAACTGCTGAAAGTGCCGTTTGCTATCGTTGATGCAACCGTGCTGACCGAAGCCGGATACGTTGGCGAGGATATCGAGAGCCTGTTGGTCCGTCTGCTGCAGGCTTGCGACTACAACGTCAAAGAGGCTGAGCGCGGCATCGTGTTTATCGACGAAATCGACAAAATTGCCCGAAAAGGCGACAACCCGTCGATTACTCGCGACGTCAGCGGCGAAGGCGTACAGCAAGGCTTGCTCAAGCTGCTTGAAGGCTCGATTGTCAACGTGCCGCCAAACGGTGGAAGAAAGCATCCGGAACAGAAAATGATAGCCGTCGACACGAAAAACATTCTATTTATTTGCGGCGGCGCATTCGAAGGTATAGAGCGAAAAATTGCTCAGCGATTGAATACGCATACCGTTGGCTATGGCTCCGACTTGACAAAACGCAAATTCCAACGCGAAAACCTTATGTCGTTTGTCACTCCGCAAGATTTGCGCTCTTTCGGACTTATCCCCGAGATTATCGGACGACTTCCGATTCTTACAAACCTCGAGCCGTTGGATAGAGAAGCGCTGAAGCGAATCTTGACCGAGCCGAAAAATGCTATCGTCAAACAGTATGAAAAACTGTTTAAGATGGATGGCATCGAGCTGAAATACGGCGAAGGCGTGTTAGATTTGATTGTCGACAAGGCTATAGAATATAAGCTCGGAGCACGCGGATTGCGCTCGATGATGGAAACGATAATGATTGACGCAATGTATGAGGCTCCTTCGTCGAAGTCGAAAACCTTCACGGTCGAATATGATTACGCAAAAGAACGATTGGAAAAAGCCAATTTTGATGCAATGCAATAAAAACATCAAAATTATTTGCACACTACCAATAAATTTCTTAGTTTTGTAAACATATAAGAATGGGTTGTCTTATGGTGCAGAAAAAAGATTTGATAGCGAAACTGAAAGAGTATTTCGGATTTGCCACATTTAAGGGGAACCAAGAGGAGATAATCAATAATCTCCTCTCGGGGAACGACACATTT
Organism: Bacteroidales bacterium; assembly: GCA_029224905.1. Taxonomy (GTDB): domain Bacteria; phylum Bacteroidota; class Bacteroidia; order Bacteroidales; family Muribaculaceae; genus Limisoma. Next base: position 41,890 of record JAQXVL010000005.1, on the reverse strand, counting down.
GTGCTAATGCCTACCGGAGGCGGAAAGTCGCTGTGCTACCAGTTGCCTTCGCTGATGATGGACGGTACAGCTATTGTAATCTCGCCATTGATAGCTCTAATGAAAAACCAGGTCGATGCGATGCGAAATTTCAGCACCGACGACGGAATTGCGCATTTCCTCAATTCTTCGCTCAACAAGTCTGCCATCGACCAAGTGAAGAACGATATTACACTCGGAAAGACTAAGCTTCTCTACGTAGCCCCCGAATCGCTCACGAAAGAAGAAAATGTGGAATTTCTGAAGACTGTAAAAATATCATTCTACGCCGTCGATGAAGCGCACTGTATTTCAGAGTGGGGACACGATTTTCGCCCGGAATATCGTCGAATCCGCCCAATAATCAACGAGCTGGGTGTACGCCCGGTTATCGCCCTTACGGCTACCGCAACTCCTAAGGTGCAGCACGATATCCAGAAAAATTTGGGAATGCAGAATGCCAAAGTTTTCAAATCGTCGTTCAATCGACCCAACCTCTATTATGAAGTTCGACCGAAAACGAAAAACATTGATAAGGACATTATAAAATACATAAAATCGCAAGAAGGGAAATCAGGAATAATTTATTGTTTAAGTCGCAAAAAAGTTGAAGAGTTGACGCAGACGTTGGTGGTAAACAACATCAAAGCGTTGCCCTACCATGCGGGAATGGATAGCGCTGTCAGAAACGCCAACCAAGACGCTTTTTTGCTCGAAAATGTCGATGTGATTGTGGCAACAATCGCTTTTGGCATGGGAATAGATAAACCGGATGTCAGATATGTAATTCATTACGACATACCAAAAAGCCTTGAGGGCTATTATCAGGAAACCGGCCGTGCCGGCAGAGACGGTGGCGAAGGGCAATGCATTGCTTTCTACACAAGCAAAGACTTGCAAAAACTCGAAAAATTTATGCAAGGCAAGCCTATAGCCGAACAAGAGATTGGCAAGCAGTTGCTCGCCGAAACAGCTTCGTACTGTGAATCTTCGGTCTGCCGACGCAAAACTCTTCTTTATTATTTCGGTGAAGAATATAAAGAAGATAATTGCGGTAATTGCGATAATTGTATAAACCCGAAAAAGAAATTGGAAGCAAAAGATGAACTTTGTGCGACTATCGAAACGGTAGTCGCTTTGAAGGAAAAATTTAAGACCGACTATGTGGTCGATGTGATGACAGGTAAAGAAACCTCGGAAGTTAAATCGTATAAGCATAACGAACTGGAAGTGTTCGGATGTCAAGACGCCGACAACGACCGACTTCTCACTGCCGTTATCCATCAAGCTATTATAGCCGGATATTTGGATAAGGATATCGAAAACTATGGTCTGCTCAAAGTGACAAAAAAAGGACTTGAGTTTTTAGACAATCCTAAATCATTCAAAATAGTTGAAGATAACGAATATAACGAAGATGTCGAAGAAGCGATAATGAAGAGTGGCGGCTCTTGTGCCGTCGACCCGGAGCTCTATTCGATATTGAAAGATTTGCGCAAAAAAATTGCAAAACGACTTGAATTGCCGCCGTACGTCATTTTCCAAGACGTGTCGCTCGAAGCAATGGCTACAACTTATCCCATTTCACTCGAGGAACTCCAGACAATTCCCGGTGTTGGCGCAGGAAAAGCTCGCCGATACGGTTCGGATTTTGTCAATGTAATCAAGCAGCACGTCGAAGAGAACGAAATTGAGCGTCCCGAAGACTTGAGAGTAAAGACTGTTGCCAATAAGAGCAAGATGAAAATTTCGATTATTCAAGGCATCGACCGCAAAATCGCTCTCGATGAGCTCGCCGAATCGAAAGGTCTCGAGTTTAACGAGCTGCTCGACGAAATCGAAGCAATCGTCTATTCCGGAACGAAGATTAATATTGATTACTATATTAACGAGGTGATGGACGATGATCATATGGAGGACATTGTCGAATACTTTAAAGAAAGCGAAAGCGACGACCTCGAATGCGCAATACAAGAATTAGGCAGCGACTACACCGAAGACGAAATCCGACTTGTTCGCATCAAGTTCTTGTCGGAAATGGGCAACTAACGATATGCAAGTAGTTTACGAAGACAATCATCTGATAATCGTCAACAAAGCCCCCGGCGAAATCGTGCAGGGCGACAAGACCGGCGACAAGCCGCTTGTCGACATCGTGCGCGACTATCTGAAAGAAAAATATGCCAAGCCTGGCAACGTATTTTGCGGTGTTGTCCATCGCATCGACCGCCCGGTGAGCGGTTTGGTGGTTTTTGCCAAGACGAGCAAGGCTCTGTCGAGGATGAACGAACTATTTCAAAAGCGGGAAGTCAAGAAGGTCTATTGGGCTTTGGTTAAAAATGCGCCAATCAAGCAGAGCGACACGTTGACTCATTATATCAAAACCGTCGAGCGCAACAACAAATCGTATGCATCGTTGCAGCCCGCCGAAGGTTTGCTGAAAGCGGAGCTGGACTACCGAGTGTTGGCTCGCGGCGACAACTATTCGTTGTTGGAAGTGAATCTGCATACCGGTCGCAAGCATCAAATCCGCGTGCAACTTTCTGCAATCGGTTGCCCGATTAAAGGCGATTTGAAATACGGTTCGCGACGTAGTAACCCAGATGGCAGCATTTCGTTGCAGTCGCATCGAATTTCGTTTGTCCATCCCGTGTCGAAACAACTCATCGACGTTGTGGCTCCGTTGCCCGACGACCGTCTCTGGCAGGCATTGGCTGACGAAATCAAAGAGTAGGGCGCCGTCGCTATTTTTATACCGTTTCGCAAGTTCAAAGTCGGGTATTTTGCGCCAAAAAAGCTCCAATTGGCAAAAATTAAGCCGTTTTTGGTGGTGAAATTTGATAATTTGCCAAAAATATAATTGTGTTTAGTTATAAATTAGTAACTTTACACGATATTTTAATGATAATGCATATTTAGTATAAATATAATGAAAGTATTAAAGTTTGGTGGCACCTCGGTAGGCAGTGTGCAAAGCATATCGAACGTAAAGAAGATAGTGGAAAGTAGCAACGAGCAATGCATCGTTGTCGTTTCTGCATTGGGCGGTATAACGGATTTGCTAATCAAAACTGCCAAGTTGGCATCGCTCGGCGACGTCGGCTATTTGAGCAACTATTCTCAAATCATAGAGCGTCATAACAGCGTGATTGCAGGCATTGTAGCGCCCGAGCGTCAGCTGGATGTGCGGTCGACAACCGACCCGCTACTTGAGGAGCTTGGCAACATCTATCGTGGAGTTGCGCTCATTAAAGACTTGTCGCAGCGCACGTTGGACATCATCGTCAGCTACGGCGAGCGCTTGTCGTCGGTAATCGTGAGCAACGTAATCGACGGCGCAAAGCATTTTGACTCCCGCAATTTTATAAAAACCGAGATGCAGTTCGGCAAGCACGTTGCCGACCTTGACCTTACAAAAAGTCTGATTTGCAGCACTTTCGAGCACTTTGACGGACGTGTTGCCCTTGTGCCGGGCTTTATTTCGACCGACAAAAATACAGGAAACATTACCAACCTCGGACGTGGCGGTAGCGACTATACGGCGGCTATCATTGCTTCGTCGCTGTCGGCTTCGGTGCTCGAAATCTGGACTGACGTCGACGGGTTTATGACTGCCGACCCGCGTGTTATCAGCAATGCGTATGTCATCGACCGCCTGTCGTTTGTCGAGGCTATGGAGCTTTGCAATTTCGGCGCAAAAGTGATTTATCCTCCGACGATTTACCCGGTTTTTCATAAAAACATTCCAATCGTCATCAAGAATACATTCAATCCCGAAGCCCCGGGCACATGGATTACAAACGAAGAGCCTCCCAAATACGGCAAAGCCATCAAGGGTATTTCTTCAATTAACGACACGTGCCTTGTTACGGTTTCAGGCTTGGGTATGGTCGGAGTTATCGGCGTGAATTCGCGCATTTTCAACGCGTTGGCAAAGAACGGCGTCAGCGTGTTCTTGGTGTCGCAAGCATCTTCTGAACACAACACCTCGTTCGCTGTAAAGAATTGCGATGCTGATTTGGCTGTGAAAGTCCTCGAGGAGGAATTCCGTACGGAAATCTGTATGGGCGAAATTTCGAACATTGCCGCCGAGCGCGACCTTGCTACTGTGGCTATCGTGGGCGAAAATATGAAGCACACTCCGGGTATTGCCGGAAAGTTGTTCAACACTCTCGGTCGCAACGGTATCAACGTAATCGCTTGTGCACAAGGTGCTTCCGAAACGAATATTTCGTTCGTTATCGAATATAACAGCCTTCGCAAAGCGTTGAACGTAATCCACGATTCGTTCTTCCTTTCGGAAACGCAAGTGCTAAACTTGTTTGTTGTCGGCGTCGGCCATGTGGGACGCAATCTTCTTAAGCAGATCAAGTTACAGCAGCAAAACTTGCGCGACGATAAGGCGCTGTCGCTCAACGTGGTGGGTATCTCCAATTCGCGTCGGTGCGTGTTCGATAGAAGTGGTATTGACATTGACGAATTTGAAGAAATCCTCAACAATTCGCCGCTGGAGGCTAATCCGAAAACGATTGTCGACGAGGTGCTGAAGATGAATATCTTCAACTCTGTGTTTGTCGATTGTACGGCGAGCAAAGACGTTGCCGCTCTCTACGGCGAGCTGCTGTCGCACAACGTGAATGTTGTGGCTGCTAACAAAATTGCAGCATCGTCGGAGTTTGAAAACTACAACAAGCTCAAAAAAGTGGCACGCCGCAGGGATGTTAAATTCCTGTTCGAAACAAACGTCGGTGCCGGATTGCCGATTATTAATACAATAAACAGCCTTATCAACTCAGGCGATAAAATCCTAAAAATAGAGGCGGTTATATCCGGAACTTTAAACTACATCTTTAATGTTGTAAGCGAGAAAGTTTCGCTTGGCGAAGCTATAAAAATGGCAAAAGATGCCGGTTATAGCGAACCCGACCCGCGCGAAGACTTAAGTGGAAAAGACGTTATTCGCAAGATTGTTATCCTTTCGCGCGAAGCCGGCTACAGAGTGGAAACCGACGACGTCGACAAGCAGTTGTTCATCCCCGAATCGTTGTTCGCCGGTTCGTTAGACGAGTTCTACACGAACATAAAAGCCATTGAGCCGGAGTTTGAACAGCGTCGAAAAGCCGCTGCCGACAAGGGCTGCAAATTGCGTTTCGTGGCTAAACTCGAAAACGGACAGGTCAGCGTTGGTCTGCAAGAAGTAGGGCAGAGTCACCCGTTCTATTCGTTGGAGAGCAGCAATAATGTGATTTTGATTACGACGGATAGATATAAGGAATATCCTATGGAGATAAAAGGCTACGGTGCCGGTGCTGAAGTAACTGCCGCCGGCGTGTTTGCCGACATTATTAGTATAGCAAATATCAGATAATGAAACGTTTAATTATATTGGGCGACGGCATGGCTGACGAGCCTATCGAAGAGTTAGGCGGCAAAACGCCATTGCAATATGCCGAAACGCCGACATTCGATTGGCTGGCAAAACATTCTCGCATGGGAATGCTCAAGACAGTTCCTGCGGGATACCATCCCGGTAGCGAGGTGGCAAATATGGCTGTGCTTGGCTACGATTTAGACGAGTCCTTCGAAGGACGCGGCTCGCTGGAAGCGGCAAGTATGGGCATCGACATTCTGCCGGGCGAAATGGCTATGCGGTGCAACATTATTTGCATCGAGAACGGATTGATAAAGAATCATTCAGCCGGACACATTTCCAACGAAGAGGCAAAGGTGTTGATTGATTATCTTAACGAAAAATTAGGCGACGAGCGCGTGTCGTTCTATCCCGGTGTGTCGTACCGCCATTTGCTGAAAATCAAAGACGGATGTAAAGCCATCGAGTGTACGCCGCCGCACGACGTGCCCGGAACACCGTTCAAAGACGTTCTCGTTCGGGCTTGCTCGCCGGAGGCTGAAGCAACGGCTGAACTCATCAATTCGTTGATAATCAAGTCGCAGAAACTGCTATCGGAGCATCCCGTTAACCTCAAACGCATATCCGAAGGCAAAGACCCGGCAAACAGTATTTGGCCGTGGTCGCCGGGCTATCGACCAAAGATGCAAACGCTGCAAGAGCGATTCGGCATCGGCTCGGGAGCGGTGATTTCGGCGGTCGATTTGATTCGCGGCATCGGACTCTATGCCGGGCTGAAACCTATAATCGTCGACGGTGCAACGGGTCTGTGGAATACCAATTATAAAGGTAAAGCCGAGGCTGCCGTTAAGGCGATGAAAGAGACCGACTTTGTTTTTGTCCATGTCGAAGCAAGCGACGAGGCAGGTCACGAAGGCGATGTGGCGCTGAAGGTAAAAACCGTGGAATCGCTCGACCGACTTATTGCTAAACCGATTTTAGAGGCGGCAAACAGTATGGATGAACCTGTTGCCATTGCCGTACTTCCCGACCATCCAACACCGTGCCGACTACGCACTCATTCCGCAAATCCGGTGCCGTTTATGATTTATCGCAACGGCATTACTCCGGACGGAATCGACGAATATAACGAAACGTCGGCGCAGAATGGTTCGTACGGAACGCTTGATGCTGATGAATTTATTAAAGAATTTTTTAAGATATGAGATACTATAGCACAAATAAAAAATCGCCGATGGTTTCGTTGGCAGAAGCCGTTGTCAAAGGTCTTGCGCCCGACAAAGGTCTATATATGCCCGAACAAATAAAAGAATTGCCAACGGCGTTCTTCAACAATATCGGCAATCTGACGTTGCAAGAAATTTCGTATGCTGTTGCAAATACGCTTTTCGGCGAAGATGTACCTTCTTCCGATTTGAAGGACATCGTCTACGATGCTCTCAATTTCGACATTCCGTTGGTCAAGGTTGCCGACAATAAGTATTCGCTTGAACTCTTCCACGGACCTACGCTGGCTTTCAAAGACGTCGGCGCCCGATTTATGGCGCGTCTTCTCGGCTATTTTAACGCTTTGTCGGACGACAAACGTCCGGTCAACGTGCTCGTGGCTACTTCCGGCGATACGGGAAGCGCTGTGGCTAACGGTTTCTTGGGAGTCGAAGGTGTTCGCGTGTTCGTGTTGTATCCGTCGGGAAAAGTAAGCAAAATCCAAGAGTCGCAATTCACGACGCTTGGCAAAAACATCTTTGCAATCGAAGTCAACGGCACGTTCGACGATTGTCAGGCTCTTGTCAAGACGGCATTCTTGGACGACGAACTAAATAACAAGCATAAATTGACAAGCGCAAATTCGATTAACATTGCTCGCTTTATGCCGCAAATGTTCTATTATTTCTACGCTTATGCCCAATTGGCAAAACAAGGCGCAGACTTGTCGAACGTCGTAGTTTCCGTGCCGAGCGGTAATTTCGGAAACATCACTTCCGGACTTATCGGCAAGCAAATGGGATTGCCAATAAAGCGTTTTATCGCGGCGAATAATAGAAACGACGTGTTCTTCAACTACTGCCGTACAGGCGTTTACGAACCAAAGCCTTCGGTGCAAACCATTGCTAATGCTATGGACGTCGGCAATCCGAGCAATTTTGCTCGCGTTCTCGACCTTTACGGACATTCGCATGCTGCAATCTGCAACGACATTACTTGTTATAGTTACACCGACGAGCAAATAGCAGAGACACTGGCGGCAACCTATGCCGAAACCCACTATCTGCTCGACCCGCACGGCGCTTGCGGCTATCGTTCGCTTTGCGAAGGTCTCCGTCCCGGCGAAGTGGGCGTTTTCCTCGAAACTGCTCATCCAGCCAAGTTTAAAGAAACGGTTGAAGGCATCATCGATAGCGAAGTTAGCATACCGCAACGCTTGCAAGAGTTTATGAAAGGCGAGAAAGATACTATAAAACTCTCAAAAGACTTTAGAGATTTCAAGAAATTACTATTATCCTTCTAAAAAGAAGGTCAATTAGTACTGAAATAATATCCTTTGGTTCGTTTCTAATAAAGAACCAAAGGATATTGCTTTTTGCTGCAGATTGTTGATAATCAGTGCGTAAAAAGAAAATGGATGTAAATGGGTTTGAAAATATTAACAAATCCTTTAACATTGTAAACTTAAAATACAATTAATTAACGAGAATTTTTATCGAAGTTTGAGCGGTATTGGATATATTTGCAGACAATTAAATAGATATAGTAATATAAACAGAATAATAAAATGAGTGAATCAGTTAACATCAGAGAGTTGAATGATTTAATCGCCACAAAAAGCGGAGTAGTCAACTTAGTAAACCAAGGAATGAATCAGACCATCGTAGGTCAAAAGCATTTAGTTGACTCGTTACTGATAGCCTTATTGTCGAACGGACACGTGTTGTTGGAAGGTGTTCCCGGCTTGGCAAAGACATTAGCAATCAAAACATTGGCTTCTATCATCGATGCCAAATACAGCAGAATCCAATTTACGCCCGACTTGCTTCCTGCCGATGTTGTCGGCACGATGATGTACAGCGTGCAGAAAGAGCAGTTTACGATAAAGAAAGGTCCGGTATTTGCCAATTTCGTTCTTGCCGACGAAATTAACCGTGCTCCGGCGAAAGTGCAAAGTGCTTTACTCGAGGCTATGCAAGAGCGTCAAGTGACGATTGGTGATACTACTTTCGCACTCGACGAGCCTTTCTTGGTAATGGCTACTCAGAACCCGATTGAGCAAGAGGGTACATATCCGCTTCCCGAAGCGCAAGTCGACCGTTTCTTGTTGAAGGTCGTTATTTCTTACCCGAGCAAAGAGGAAGAAAAAGCCATTATTCGTCAAAACATCAGCAACATTAAGCCGGAAGTGAAGCCCCTGCTTTCGCCTGCCGACATTATTGACACTCAAAAGATTGTAAATCAAATTTATATCGACGAAAAGATTGAAAAATATATTGTCGACATCGTGTTTGCAACCCGTTTCCCGGCAGAATTCGGCCTCTCAGAACTACAAAGCATTATCTCTTTCGGTGCATCACCTCGTGCATCAATCAGCTTGGCACTTGCTTCGAGAGCATACGCCTTCCTTCGCGGTCGCGGCTTCGTAATTCCGGAAGACGTGCGCGCCGTTTGCCACGATGTGCTTCGTCACCGTATCGGCTTGACCTATGAGGCTGAAGCTAACAACATTTCTTCCGACGAGATTATAAGCACCATCCTCGATAAAGTGATTGTTCCTTAATAGTTTTTGACATGGATGCCACAGAACTTTTAAAAAAAGTACGGCAGATAGAAATCAAAACGAGAGGACTGTCGCAAAACATTTTTGCCGGAGAATACCATTCTGCGTTTAAAGGGCGCGGTATGACCTTCTCTGAAGTTCGCGAATATCAATATGGCGACGACATTCGCGATATTGATTGGAATGTAACCGCTCGGCATAATCGTTCGTATGTGAAGGTCTACGAGGAAGAACGCGAGCTAACCGTGGTGCTGCTTGTCGACGTGTCGGGTAGTGGTAATTTCGGCGCTGTCGGCTCTATCAAGCGTGAGCAAATTGCGGAAATTGCCGGAACACTCGCTTTCTCTGCCGACCAAAACAACGATAAAATCGGCGTGATTTTCTTCTCGAATAAGATTGAAAAATTTATACCGCCGAAGAAGGGTAGAAAGCATGTGCTGCTGATTCTTCGCGAGTTGCTCGACTTCAAGCCGGAAAATAACGGCACTAACATCGAGTTTGCTCTGAAGTTTCTTACCGATGCGCTGAAAAAACGGTGCACTACGTTTATGATATCCGACTTTATCGACGACAACGACTATACAAAGGCAATGACTATTGCCGGCAAGAAGCACGACTTGACAGCCGTACAGGTCTACGATAAGCGCGATGCTTCGATGCCCAACGTCGGTTTGGTGAAGTTCTACGATTCTGAAACTCAGGCTGAAAAGTGGGTCAATACCGGCTCTTCAAAAGTTCGGAAAGCCTACGACCGATGGTGGTACGAACGCCAACTGACGATGAGCGAACGTATGCGCAAGTGTAATGTCGATTTTACGTCGATTGCCACCGACGAAGACTATGTCAAGGCATTGATGGCTTTATTTAAACGAAGAGGAGTTCATTAGAAAATATGATTAAAACAATTAAATACACATTTGCTATAATTGCTCTATTGGCAATTTCGACAGCGACGCGTGCCGGCAATACCACGTTTAAAGCGAAACTCGATTCGGCAACGTTGTTGATGGGTAACGTCGTGGGAATGCAAATGGAGATTGTTCAAGACAAAGGAAAAACCGGCTACATTTTGGTTAACGAGGGCGATACTCTTACGAAGAATGTGGAAATCGTTGGTTGGGCTAAATCAGACACTTCCGACATCGGCAACGGCAGAGAGCAAATCAATCGTACGCTGATTCTACAATCGTTCGATTCGGGGCTTTACTCATTGCCGCCGATCTTGTACATTGCCGGTCGCGATACGTTTAAAACTAATAAACTGACATTGAAGGTGATACCTGTCGATGTCGATTCGCTCAAAGACATCCATGACTACAAGGCTGCTGAAGACCCCGGCTCGAAATGGTACGACTTTCTACCGGACTTTATTACCGATTATTGGTGGATTTATATAGCGGTTCTGATTTTGATAGCAATAGGTCTCTATATCTATTATCGCATCAAGCAAGGCAAGCCGATTCGATTGCCGTTTATTCCCGTGCCAAAGGTGTTGCCTCCTTACGAAGAAGCTATGCAGGCTCTTAGCGAACTCAAAGAGCAATCGCTATGGCAGAATGGTCAGGAAAAAGAATATTACTCTAAGATTACCGACATCCTTCGTCACTACATCGTTCGTCGCTTCGGTGTCGAAGCTATGGAAATGACCACTACTCAAATCCTTGACGTGCTCAATCACGAAGAGGCTAAAGATGCCAAGTCGGAATTGAAAGAGATTCTTAATGCCGCCGACTTCGTCAAGTTTGCCAAGTTCCGTCCTTTGGCTGACGAAAACGAGCAAGTCTATCGCTTGGCTAAGGTATTCTTGGAGAAAACCAAGCCTGTAGAAGTTGCCGACGAGGCTGCAACTTCGGAAAACAAGACATCAACAGATAATAATAAAGAATAGAAAGGTAGAACAATGGAATTTGCAAAACCAATATTCTTGTGGTTGTTTCTCTTATATATACCGCTAATCGTTTGGTATATTTTGAAAAACAAGAAATCGGACGCCGCAGTCCGGATTTCGTCGGTTTCCGCATTTTCAAAATTGCCGACATCATATAAAGTATATCTTAAGCATTTCCTTTTTGTGGTCCGACTTGCCGCTTTGGGATGCGTTATCATTATCCTTTGTCGACCGCAAACTCACGACAGCTGGGAGTCGTCGAAGACCGAAGGTACCGACATCGTGATTTCGCTCGACGTGTCGACGAGTATGTTGGCAAGAGACTTTAACCCCGACCGTTTTGAAGCCGCCAAAGAAGTTGCTTCGAAATTTATCAACGGTCGCGAATCGGACAACATTGGTATCGTTATCTTTGCCGGCGAGAGCTTTACGCTTGTGCCTATGACCACCGATAAGGCTGTGCTTGTCAACTACATCAAAGAGATTAAGATGGGTATGCTCGAAGACGGAACCGCCATCGGCGACGGATTGGCTACCGCCATCAACCGTATCAAAGACGGCAAGGCAAAGTCGAAAAGCATCATTCTTCTTACCGACGGCTCGAACAATACAGGCGTCGTTGCGCCGCTGACTGCTGCCGACATTGCCGCGAAGTATGGCATCAAAGTTTATACCATTGGTGTCGGCACTACCGGCTCGGCTCTTTTTCCGGTTGGCGTTAACGTCTATGGCAAAGTGGAATATCAACAGTTGCCGGTCGTTATCGACGAAGCTACGCTTAAAAATATCGCTAACAAAACCGGCGGAAAATATTTTAGAGCAACAAGTAAGCATGTGCTGAAAGAGATTTTCACCGAAATTGATAAACTTGAAAAGACAGAACTTGATGTTCGCAAATACAATCAAACGGAAGACAATTATATGCCTTGGGCGCTCTTGCTTTTGGCGCTTTTGCTCATCGATATAATTGCTCGTCACACTGTACTGCGCAACATCCCATAAAAGAATTGTTATGTTTTCGTTTGCTTATCCAAAATTATTATATCTGTTGTTCTTGATTCCGATAGTCTTCGGGCTGTTTTTGCTGTCAAGGCTGCTGAGAAAGAGAAACATTGCACGATATGGCAATCCGGAAGTGCTGTCCGGACAAATGCCTGACGTGTCGAAATATATGCCATGGGTAAAAATCTCGTTGGAGATGTTGGCAATTGCGTTGGTGGTCGTTATGCTTGCGCGTCCTCGCTCTGTCGGGAACAGCAATCAGCAAGTTGTCAACGTCCAAGGTATAGAAGTGATGGTGGCGCTCGACGTTTCCAACTCGATGCTGGCATCGTCGACAGACGACCCCCAAGGCATCAACCGCTTGCAAAAAGCCAAACAAATGTTGGAGAAACTTATCGACAAACTTGGCAACGATAAGGTCGGACTTATCGTCTTTGCCGGTGATGCCTATACACAAATCCCTATCACCGCCGATTTTGTGTCCGCAAAAATGTTCCTTGGAAACATCAACCCGTCGATGGTGCCCACGCAGGGTACGGCTATAGGTGCTGCAATCAAAATGGCTGCCAATTCGTTTACACCCGACGAAAAGACGCAAAAGTCGATTATAATCATCACAGATGGCGAAAACCACGAGGATGACGCGGTTGGTGCTGCGGAAGAGGCGCACGACAAAGGTATTCAAATCAATGTCGTTAGTATCGGCACACAAAAGGGCGGTCCCATTCCGATGGGCGACGGCTCTTATATGAAAGACGAATACGGCAATATGGTTATCTCCGTGCCTAACGAGCAAGTAGCTCGCGATGTGGCTAAAGCCGGAAAGGGCGTATTCGTGTCGGCTAATAATAGCGACGCTCTTTCGACGCTCGATGCTCGACTCAAAGAACTTTCGAAATCGAATATTCAAAAAACCGTCTTTTCGCCCAGCGACGAGCAGTTCCCGATATTTGCATGGTTCTTACTCGTTTTGCTTATCGTGGATATTCTCGTGCTGAATAGAAAGATTTCGTGGCTTAGAAAAATTACATTCTTTTCAAAGTAGATTGATGATAATGAATAAATTATTAACAATATTGGTAATGCTTTTGGTGCCGGTTGTAGCCTTGTCGCAAACGAGCACCAAAAAGGAGCGTAATTACATCAAGGAAGGCAACGCCATGTATAACGACAAGCGTTACGGCGATGCCGAGAAACTTTACAAAAAAGCGTTGCAGGAAAATCCGGCATCCGACGTGGCTAAATTCAATTTGGCAACAACGTATGTCCGCCAAAGCAATCCCAACGATACGACTAAAAACGGAATTCTCGACCAAGCTCGTAAACTCTACGAAGAAGTCGGCTCGTCGACCAACAAGCAACTTGCCGCCAAGGCTTGGTACGACTTGGGTAACATCAGTTATAATCAAAAAGATTTCCAAAAGAGCATAGATTGTTACAAAAATTCTTTACGCGCAAATCCGGCTGACGATCAGGCTCGCCAAAACCTTCGCCTGGCGCAAAAACAATTGCAAAACAATCAGAATAATCAAAACCAAAACAACCAAGACAAGGATAATCAAGACAAGAGTCAGGACAAACAAAAAGACCAAAAAGATAAAGACCAAAATAAGGACCAAAACCAAAATCAGAATCAGAACAATCAAAACCAAAACAATCAGCCCAACAACGGCATGAGCAAAGATAATGCCGACCAGATTCTCCAAACGATGCAAAACGAGGAGAAAAATACTCAAGATAAGGTCAATAAAGCTCGCATGCGCCAAATGAAGAGTGGTCGCCGTACGGGTAAACAATGGTAACTATATTTTTGAACTATGCTTAGACGTCTGTTTCTATTTCTAACGATAACGACTTCACTAACCGTGTTGGGAGCATCTTTCTCGGTAAATGCTCCGCGACAAGTTATCCAAGGCAATAAGTTTAACATAACTTATGTACTCGAAAATGCTTCCGGCTCGGGCTTCAAGGCTCCCGACGTAAAGGGCTGTAAATTCCTTTACGGTCCGTCGGTGTCTCAAAGTATGAGCAGTTATAACATCAACGGCAAAGTCTCTCAAAGTTCGTCGGAATCGTATACGATGACATACAAAGCGGAGGCTGCCGGCACGTATAGCGTGGGCGCCGCTATAATAACCGTCAACGGAAAGCAGATGTCGACAAAGCCTTTCCAGATTCAGGTGTTGCCGCCCGACAAATCGGCGCAAGCCCACAACCAGCAACAGCAGACGCAAAGCGTTCAAGTTTATGATATAGATACACAAACTTCCGATAAATCGGTTAATAAAAACGACGTCTTTGTTCGAATCATCTTGTCGAAAAGTCAAGCCTACGAACAAGAAGGGCTTTCGTGTACCATCAAGTTGTATACGAAATACAATATCCAGCAGTTTATGCCCACTTTGCAGCCTTCGTTCAACGGATTTATTTCGCAAGAATTGCCAATCACTTCGAGCATAAATCGTATCGAAAACTATAACGGTGAGAATTATATGGTTGCCGACTTGAAACAATGCATTTTGTTCCCGCAGCAATCAGGAAAACTGACCATTACCTCGGGCAACTACGATTTGACGGTGATTCAATACGAGACCGTTCGCAGTATGTTCGGTATGATTCGCCGTCCGGTTGAGAAGCAAATTAAGGTTAAATCCAACAGCGCAAGCATTAACATTCTGCCGCTTCCGGAGCCGCGTCCGGCAGACTTCTGCGGCGCAGTCGGCAATTTCACAGCGTCGGCATCGTTGGTCAACGACAACCTGAAAACCAACGAATCGGGTGCCGTAAGATTGGTTATCAAAGGTTCGGGTAATGTGAAGAACATAAAAACACCGACCATCACCTTCCCGTCGCAATTCGACGTTTATGACCCGCAAGTCGACGTCAAAGCAAATCCGTCGGGCAATTCGCTTACCGGAAGCGTGACCATCGACTATGCTTTCGTGCCGCAATATGTTGGAAAATTCAATATCGAGCCGATAACGTTCTCCGTATTCAACATCGCTACCAAAAAGTATGAGCAAATCAAAGTTGGCGGCTATGCCGTCAATGTGGCAAAAGGCTCGGGAACGTCGGGGAGAGAGGTAAGCCAACACAACGACATCTTGTTTGTCAAGAAAGGCAACCTTTCGCTTATGAGCGGAAACTATATAATAGTAAATAACGTATGGTATCTGATTGCATACCTGCTCCCGCTGTGTGCTTTTGTGTTCGTCTTGTTCTTCTATCGCAAGCTCATCAAGCAAAGAGCAAACGTTGCACTTATGAAGACCAAGAAAGCAAACAAGGTGGCAAATCGCCGACTGAAAACGGCACGCAGCCTTATGGCGAAGAACAAGCGTGACGAATTCTACGAAGAACTCTTACGCGCAATCTGGGGCTATCTCAGCGACAAACTTACAATACCGGTTTCGGAGCTTAACCGCGATAATATCAAGTCGGAACTCGAAAAATACGGAGCCGACGATGCCTCTACTGAAAGCGTTATTGCAACACTTGACCAATGCGAATTTGCTCGCTATTCAAGCATGAACGACGATTCGGATATGGCTACCGTCTACAATGAGGCTTGCGAACTTATTAACAAAATTGAAAACGTAAAAAAGAAATAATATGAAGCGCTTTATTCTTATAATTGCTGCATTGGGAATGCTTTTCACATCTTATGCGTCAGACGAGTTGGCGGATAAGGCTTTCAAATCGTATTCTCAAGACCAATACAGCGAAGCGGTTGATATATATAACGAAATTCTCGCAGGCGGCGAAGTTTCGTCCGACCTTTACTACAATTTGGGTAATGCTTATTACAAGTCGGGCTATCCCGCTAAAGCCATCCTCTGCTACGAGCGTGCATTACTTCTCAATCCGAACAATGAGGAAGCGCAAAACAATTTGGAGTTTGCCAATTCAAAATTAGTCGACCACGCTTCAAACGACGAGGATATTTTGGTTTCGTTTGGCACGAAACTTTCAAATATGACGACGTTCAACGGGTGGGCTATTATTGCAATTATTTCGTTTTTGCTGATTCTCGGCGCTGCCGCTTTGTATATTTTCAACGGTAATGTATTACTCCGAAAAGTCGGCTTCTTCGGCGGTATCGTGATGATTGTGGTGTGTGTTGTTGCCAATGTAATTGCTTTCCGCACGGCGAATGCAATCACCGATAGCGGCTACGCAATTCTGATGAGCGAAACCGCCACGCTCAGCACTTCTCCGCGCGAAGCGCAGAACAAGTCGGAAGAGGCATTTACGCTACACAGCGGCGTAAAATTGCAAATCGTTGATTCGTTGCAAGTGAAAACCGATAAAGGCGAGGTGATGTGGTACAACGTCAAGACCGACGATGCGCATCAAGCCTGGATTGCCGGTACGGAAATCGAGAAGATATAACCTACATTATTCATACTTTTCCTACTGCAAGGACTAACTGACAACGCCTTAGCGCAATGCTCGCTCTTCCTCTTTGAAGGTAGGGTTTACTACATTCTGCATCGTCATCGCTGTGCTCACGCTAATGCATTGCCATTTAGCCCTTTCGTAACGGAACAGTATGAATAATGCAGGTTAGCAACTGAAAATTTTAAAGCACAATTCCGTAAGCAAGTCGTATTCGTTCTGAGCGGAACCCACGCCTTTGCTTTTGGTGTCGAATTCGCGAAGCAGGCATATCGTGTTGAACACTTGCCGAGCGTTGTAGTTCGACATCGCAAGGCGAACGTCGCGAAGTTGATAGGGCGTTTTGAAGCGCAGTAGTTCCGTCAAGACGCGTTCATCGGTGGTTCGAGCATAGTAGGCAATCAGTGCGTTTGAAAACAGGTTGAATAGAATCGAAGTTGTTACGGCTGTCGGATTATTTTTGGAATTGCTTTTGAAGTAGTCGACAATCTTAAAAGCCTTTTCGTAGTTGCGCGACGCTATGGCTTTGGTGAATTCGAAGTTGTTGTAATCTTTGCTGAAACCGATATTCTTCTCAATCATGTCGGCGGTAATCCGTGTGTTGTTGGGCGAAATCAGTTTTAGTTTGTCGATTTCTTTAGCAATATTCGACATGTTGTTGCCGATATGCTCAATCAGCATAGCCTGAGCTTTTTCTTCGATTGTACATCCGACCAGACGAACATATTGGGCGACAGCGCCCGAGATGTTATAGTCGGTCAACGCTTTCGATTCGAAAATCGTTCCTGCAGGCGCTCCGTTCACGATCGTTTTTGTCAACGCTTTTGTCAGACCTGCCGACTTGAGTGTTGCACCTTTATAGCACACGACCAAGATTGTCGTAGGCGTGGGACTCTTGGCATACGATTCAAGAATTTCGAATTCTTTTTTCTCGTTCACACCGGGCATACTTTTCCAAACCTGTGCTTCCTTTAGCACAACGATTTGGCGCTCAGCCATCATCGGATATTGCCGACAATTGAGAACAATCTCCGACATTTTTACATCGCTACCGTATCGAATCGACAAGTTGAAGTCACGCTCGTCTTCACTCAGTCCGTTGGCGACAATCAAATCAGTGATTCGGTCAATGTAGAACGCCTCCTCGCCAGATAGTAGATAAATCGGCGAGAATTTTTTCTTCTTGATGTCTTGTTCTATCTGTTGTAGCGAATTTGTCTCAGTTTTTGCCATAGATTTTGTCAGTTCTCAAATTTGTAGTAAATTTACAATAAAATATCGATTAAAGAACAAAAATGGAGATTAATTTATCAAAATACACCTTACGATTGCGCAAAACGCCGACCGGAATGATTGAGGTATATGATAAATTGAGAAAAAAATATGTAGCATACACTCCCGAGGAAGACGTCCGTCAGCGCTTTATTGAATTCTTAACCGTTGATATGCTTTTCCCCGGCGGCTTGATTTGTAACGAAATCGGTATCGTTCAGAATGGAATCAAGCGTCGTTGCGATACTGTTATTCTCGATCGAAACGGCGAACCGTTGACTATTATTGAATACAAAGCACCGCATATTACAATCACTCAACGCGTTTTTGACCAAATTTATCGATATAACACGGTGCTGAAAGTTAAATACTTGATTGTTACTAACGGAATCAAAACATACTGTTGTCGAAACGATTATGAAAACAATAAGTGTCTGTTTGTCAACGGGATTCCGTCTTACGAAGAAATGCTGAAACAGTAGATATGGCAGAATATTTAGATAATCTTAATGCGCAACAGCGCGATGCGGTAGTCTATTCCGGCGGTCATTCGCTCGTCATTGCAGGTGCTGGCTCGGGTAAAACCAGAGTGCTGACTTGCAAAATTATGTATCTCTTAGACAGCGGATTAACTCCGGATAGCATTATGGCGCTTACGTTTACCAACAAAGCCGCCAACGAGATGAAGCAGCGTATTTCCGGCCTTGTAGGCAACGAAGCTGCTGCGAAAATTTGGATGGGGACATTCCATTCCGTTTT
Source organism: Bacteroidales bacterium (assembly GCA_029224905.1). Classification (GTDB taxonomy): domain Bacteria; phylum Bacteroidota; class Bacteroidia; order Bacteroidales; family Muribaculaceae; genus Limisoma. The sequence continues at coordinate 23,413 of JAQXVL010000005.1, read as the reverse complement.
TCTTCGCATACTTAGAATTCACGCGCAGAAAATCGGCTTCAATTCAAAATTTACCATCTACGACTCGTCCGACTCGAAAAGCCTGATAAAGTCGATAATCAAAGAACTCGCTCTCGACGAGAAGACTTATCCGATAAAAGACATTGCCAATGCTATCTCGCACGCAAAAAACCGATTGATTACGCCCGAAGATTATTGTTACAACACTGCGGTGCGTAACCGTGATTTGAACAACGGCATGCCGAGCATCGGTACGATTTATGCCAAATACCAAAATCGTTGCCGATTGTCGGGCGCTATGGATTTTGACGACATCTTGCTCTATTCGAATATTTTGTTTCGCGATTTCCCGGAAGTCAGAGACGAATACCGCAAGAAATTTCGCTACATTCTTGTCGATGAGTATCAAGACACCAATTTTGCCCAACATCTACTTGTGCGGCAACTCTGCGTCGACGGTGGCGCTACGCTTTTTGCTGTCGGCGACGACGCTCAAAGCATCTACGCTTTCCGCGGCGCGAATATCAACAACATAATCGGCTTGCAAAAGCAATTCGGCGCTTTGCAATTATTCAAACTCGAGCGCAACTATCGTTCGTCGAAGATAATCGTCGAAGCCGCTAACAGTCTGATTGCCAAGAATCGTAATCGCCTCCCAAAGACGGTTTATTCCGAAAACGAGACCGGCGAACGAATCCCGGTGGTCGAAGCTGCGTCGGAAATCGACGAAGGTACGACCGTGGCAAAGCGCATATTTGCCGACAAAATGCGCCAAGGCTGCAAATACAGCGATTTTGCAATCCTTTATCGCACCAATGCTCAGTCGCGAGCTCTCGAAGAAGGTTTGCGCAAGTGCGATATTCCCTACCGCATCATCGGCGGACAGGCTTTTTATCAGCGCAAAGAAGTAAAAGATGCTTTGTCGTATTTTCGTCTGGCAGTAAATCCCGAAGACGATGAAGCGATTTGCAAAATCATCAACTTTCCGCAGCGTGGGATAGGGGATACGACCATTGAGAAACTTCGCCGCCAAGCCGGTATCGCGTCGACGAGCATTTGGAAGGTGCTATTGTCGATTGAGCATTACGGTTCGCTATTTAATTCCGGAACAATCGCAAAACTACTGAATTTCAGAAGATTGATAGAAAAGTTTGTCGTCCTGTCGGAAACGATGAACGCATACGAATTGGCAACCGTTATTTTCGACGATACCGCCATCCGTAGTTCGTTGCAGTCGACAAACATCCCCGAAAACATAAGCAAAATAGAAAATCTCGATGCACTTTTGTCGGCTGTGCAAGAATTTGTCGAGCAATCGGCAGACAATGAGTCGACCGAGATGGAAGATTTCTTGTCGAAGGTGTCGCTTTTGACATCGCAGGACGACGTGGTTTCCGACGACAGTGTGCTTCTTATGACCATCCATTCGGCAAAAGGCTTGGAATTTAAAAATGTATATATTGTCGGGCTCGAAGAAGATTTGTTCCCATTACGCAAAAGTTCGGTCAATCCCGCGGAATTGGAAGAGGAACGCCGTCTGCTATACGTTGCTGTGACTCGCGCAATGAAGAAATGTACGCTCTCATATTGCCGCACGCGTTTTCGCAATGGCACTGTCATCTATCCGCGCCGAAGTCAGTTTATCAACGACTTTGCTCCGGAATATCTGGTCTTCCCATACGGCAAATCTTATATGTATGCCGCCAAAAAGCAAACGTACTCAAAGCAACCTTCCATGCTGTCGATGCAGCAAACCAACGCATCCGGTGCTTCTGCGTTTGCGATTTTTCCTCCATCAACATTCAAGGAGGGTCTAATCGTCGTTCACGAAAAATTCGGAAAAGGAACGGTTCAAACCGTAGAACACAAAATCGGTGGTACGAAAATCATCGTCGATTTTGAATCGGTAGGTTTGAAAACTCTTCTTACTAATTATGCTCGTCTTCAAATAGTTGATTAATTATAGTTATGATAAAAACACCTTATTATATTGTCTACGAAAACAAACTGCGTAATAATCTCGAGCTTATCAGCAGTGTGTCGAAACGCGCCGATGTGAAAATCATTATGGCATTCAAAGCCAATGCACTTTGGAAGACGTTCGACATCATATCCGAATATTGCCGAGCCTCAACAGCCAGTTCGCTGAACGAGATGCATCTTTCGCTCGAAAAGTTGGGCGGCGAAGTCCATGCCTATTGCCCGGTTTATACCGATGATACAATTGAGGAATTTGTCAAAGGTTGTTCGCATATTACGTTCAACTCAGTTGCTCAATATACAAAATATCGCGATTTGGTAGAGTCTTATAACGCCACACATCCCGACCGTGTTTCCTGCGGATTGCGCATCAATCCGGAATGCTCTGTAATCGAAACCGACATCTACAATCCGTGTATGCCCGGGTCGCGTTTCGGCGTTTCGGCGGATGCGCTTAAGGAACTTCCCGAAGGTGTTGAAGGCTTGCATTTCCATGCGCTCTGCGAATCTACATCTTACGACCTGGAGAAAGTGCTCGAGAGTGTTGAGTCGAAATTCGGACATTTATTGCCGAAAGTCAAGTGGCTGAACATGGGCGGCGGACATTTGATGACCCGTGCGGGATACGACATCGACCATCTCGTCGGCGTTATCAACGGTCTACATAAACGCTATCCCAATCTCGAAATCATTATGGAACCCGGCAGCGCATTTACTTGGCGCACAGGCGATTTGATTGCTCGCGTGCTCGACATTGTTGAACATAAAGGCATTAAAACGGCGATAATCGACGCCTCGTTTGCTTGCCATATGCCGGATTGCTTGGAGATGCCCTACAAGCCGACCATCACTGAGGCTCTTGCCGAACCCGATTATACAAAGCCGACATATCGCATTGGCGGTAACTCATGCCTAAGCGGCGATTTTATCGGCGATTGGTCGTTCGACGAGCCTCTTAAGACCGGCGATTTGCTGACGTTCGAGGATATGAATCATTATACAACGGTAAAGACGCATATGTTCAACGGCATTCAGCATCCTTCAATGGTGTTGCAAAAGGCAAACGGTGAACTTGTCGTACTGAGAGAGTTCGACTATTTGGATTATAAATATCGAATGGACTAATAGATGCGTTCGGCATACATATTCAATCCCGACAACGATTTGGCGCTCGCTAACGGTACGGACAACTACACGGCGCCAAAAATGGCTCGCCGGATTCGCAACGATTTGCAGTTAATTCCTCTTTGGTTTGCCGACTCGGGTTCATCTATCATTGCCGAATGCGACACGGTCAACGAATCGTTCGTTGCCGATAATCTCAGGATGTTTCCGCAGCTTGGGGCAATAGATTTGTCGGAGCGAGGCGCCGAATACGCAATGCCATGGGGCTGGAGTCGCGCAATTCGGTCGGAGTTGAAGCGTCTGAACGTGTCCATTCTTCCCGACACGACTCATCTCGATGAGTTTCGCCAACTGTCACATCGGCGAACGTCGGTTGCCATATTGTCGGAAATCGGCTACCGCGGCATTATGCCTTCGGAGTGCTTTTCGCTTTTCGACGTGCAACGCTACGTGTCGCTCTATGGCGAAACTGTTGTTAAAGCCCCATGGTCGTGCAGCGGTCGAGGCGTGTTTCTCGTAAATCGCAACGAGTTCGACCGTTCGAAAGATTTGATAGCCGGAATCATTTCGAAGCAGGGTAGTGTGATGTGCGAAAAGTTTTTGAACAAACAGTCGGATTTCGCCCTGGAATTTCGGTCGGACGAAACAGGCATCCGATTTCAAGGCTATTCAATCTTCAGTAACGGAAACCGATTTTCTTACGAAAAAGCGATTGTCGCTGATACATCGACACTGAAATCGATACTTCTAAAAGAAATTGACGAACAGGTCTTGGATAGCCTGTGCGAGCGACTGCAAATTGCGCTCTCGCGAATCGTCCCCGATTGGTATCGCGGTTATCTTGGCGTTGATATGATGACTTTTCTCGACAACGGAAGTCTACAGGTTATGCCTTGCGTGGAACTCAATCTGCGCACAACGATGGGACTTCTCTCGTCGAAACTCGGCGACAGGATTTTAGCACCGGGACGAATCGGCGAGATGACAATAACGTGCCGACAAACGCACGATGCTGTTATCGACTACGTCAAAAATCTCATGCCGCCAAAAGTCGAAGCAGGCAGACTCGTCGGCGGTTCGTTGTTGCTTGTCCCGCCAAAGCAGGGCTCAATCTATACCGCCGTGTTAACGGTTGTATGATTTCAGAACCGTGTACAATTTCTGTATCGGCAGACCCATTACGTTGAAATAGCTGCCTTCAATTCCTTCGACGGCGATATAGCCTATCCATTCCTGGATGCCGTATGCTCCGGCTTTGTCGAACGGGCGATACTGCGAAATGTAGTAGTCGATTTCTTCGTCCGACAGCGGTGCAAACCGTACATTCGTAGTTGCCGAAAACGAAACGGTTTTTGCTGTTGTCATAACCGTTACTCCCGTAACAACTTGATGGACAGCGCCCGATAGCGCTTTCAACATTCGAGTAGCATCGGCTGCGTCTGTCGGCTTGCCGAGAATCTCACCGTCGGTAATCACTACAGTGTCGGCAGTGATGATTAACTGTCGCTCCGTCAGCGATTGCCTGTAGGCTTCCGCTTTTTTCTTCGACAGATATTCCGCAACTTCGTTAGCCGGCAAATCGTCCGGATACGATTCGTCAACGTCATTCAATCGAGCTACTCGAAAATCGATGCCCAAGCCGCCAAGCAGTTCGCGACGTCGCGGAGAACCGCTCGCTAAAATTATCTCAAAATCATTCAAATTCGACAACATAACCCTACCAACCAAATGCTTTTTTATCGCTCAGCCATTTTCCTTGGGCTCTCATTGTTTGTTCAATCACGTCGCGCGCGCAGCCTTCTCCGCCGCAAGCCGGAGATACGTATGTCGCAATCTGCTTGACGTCGGCTGCCGCATCTGCCGGACACGCCGGAAGTCCTACGTTCTGCATTATCTCCAAGTCGGGGATGTCGTCGCCCATAAAGAGCACTTCGCTTCTGTCGAGTTGACGGTCTGCGAGCCATTGCTCGAAAATCGGCAATTTTACGCCGACGCCCATAAAGACGTCTTTCACGCCAAGTCCTTTAAAACGCTTGCGCACAGCCTCGGTATTGCCGCCTGTAATGACCGCTATCTCGTAGCCGTATTTGACAGCCAATTGTATTGCATAGCCGTCTTTTATGTTTATCATTCGCATCGGCTCTCCCGTCGGGTACAGAGGAATCGTCGATGCCGAAAGAACGCCGTCGACATCAAAAGCAAATGCTTTGATTCGCGTTAAATCGTAGGGTATTCCGCTCATTGTTTGTTGTTTTGCATTATTGATTCTGATAATAATTTGTAGATAGCACGGTCGGTGGCGTTGTCGATTACCGCTAAATGCTTGTCGATTATGCCTTTGTCGCCGCGTGCTGCCGGCCCTGTTTGAGCCTCGGCTGGAGAAACTTTAGTCACTTTTCTGACGGTTTCTTTAATCAAAGGCAGAAGCACGTCGAACGGTATGTCGTGCCGACTTAATGTGCGGTCGGCTATGCTGAACAGATGATTGACAAAATTACAAGCATACACCGCCGAAATGTGGATTGTTCGGCGAATTTCGCTGTCTGCGTGGTAGACATGGTCGGAAATCGCCGATGCAATGACGTTCATCTCCGCCTCGATTTCCGCGGTGGCGCCTTCTGTGAAAATCGGCACTTCTTTTATGTCGAGTGCAACGTCTTTCGAAAACGTCTGTAGCGGATAGAATACGCCGTAGCGACTACCGAATCCGTCAAATACGGAAATGCCCACGCTTCCCGAGGTATGCATCCAAAGTGCTTCGCGACACGCAGACGGAGCCTCTTGCAATACTTTGGCAATGGCATCGTCATTGACCGAAATCAGGTATGCGTCGGCAGCCTCGAGTTCGCTTAGTTTGTCGGTGTAATGGCAATGCGGATTGATTGTCGTTGCCAATCGACGTGCATTATCGATGTGCCGACTTACGATTTGCACAATTTCGTAATGCCGGGCGAGCGCTTGTGCCAGATGGGTTGCTACGTTGCCGGCTCCGACAATCGCTATTCTTCTGACGTTTTCCATTTTCCGATGTGAACCTTCTCCCATTTGCATTTTTCCACTTCATAGGGCTTTCTGACTTCGTCTTTGAAGCCGAACGTCACAATGCAAAGTATGCGGATATTCTCGGGCGCTTCAATCACATTTCTTACGATTTCTTCAGCCGACGTTCCGTCTTCGCGATAACGGTCTCTGACTTGAATCCAGCAAGAACCCAAACCGAGGTCAGCCGCTTGTAGTTGCATCATCAAAGTAGCCACCGAAGCATCTTCTATCCACGCATCACTCGTTTCCGGATTGGCTGCAACGACAACGGCGAGTGGGCATGTTTCCAAGCCTTTGGTGCCGAATTCCTTGCATTCTTTAAGTTGAGCAAGTGTTTGTCGGTCTTCGACAACGATAAACTCCCACGGCATCTTGTTTTTCGATGATGGCGACATTAGCGCGGTTTCGATAATCGTTTTTACAGCCTCCGCTCCGATTTCTTCGTCTTTATATTTGCGTATGCTTCGACGATTTATTACTAAGTTCTGAAAATTGCTCATAATTCTAATTTTTAACAAAGATACAATTTTTATTGAGAATAATCAAGCAAATGGAGTCGGCATACGGTTGTCGGTTGCGCAAAAAGTATTAATTTTGCAAATATGGCAGGAATATATATCCATATCCCGTTTTGCTCGCGTAAGTGCATCTATTGCGATTTCTACTCGATAGCGCCGCGAGTTGAAACTGTCGACAGTTATTTGACGGCGGTCGGTAGGGAGTATCTCAGTCGCATCGGGGAGTTGGACGGCAAGCCGGTATCGACGCTCTACGTCGGCGGTGGAACGCCGTCGCTACTCACGGTTGCTCAAATTCAATCACTTTTGGAGCCGATTGACAGGACCAACGTTGTCGAGTCAACTATTGAGGTAAATCCCGATGATGTTACGCCGGAGATGGCTGCCGGTCTTCGCCGGTTGGGCTTTAACAGAGTGAGTATGGGCATACAGTCGTTCGACGATGCCGAGCTTGCGTTGATAGGGCGTCGGCATAATGCTCGAAAAGCCGTCGAAGCTGTCGAAATACTTAGAAATGCGGGATTTGAGAATATTAGTATCGACTTGATTTATGGCATTCCCGGGCAGTCGTTGGAGAGCTTTACGCGGTCGGTCGATGCTGCGCTGAATCTTCGCGTTTGCCACATCTCTGCATATTGTATGACCTACGAGGAAGGCACGCGATTGACGCGTATGCGCGACGCCGGCAAGCTCGTAGAGGTCGACGATGAGACATGTGTGGCGATGTATCAATTGCTTGTCGACCGGCTGAAGTCAGCAGGCTATGAGCATTATGAGATTTCCAACTTTGCCTTACCCGGGCGTAGGTCGCAGCACAATTGCAGTTATTGGAATTTTACGCCATATCTCGGCTTGGGCGCTTCCGCCCATAGTTTCGACGGAAGTTTGCGGCGCAGCAACCCTGCTTCGTTGCGTCAGTATATTCAGAAAATTAACGATTTCGGCGTCGCCTACGACGAAGAAATCGAAACACCCGAGCAACTCTACAATGAATGGATAATGACGCGCCTTCGCACTGCCGACGGGCTGGATTTGCTCGACGTCGGCACTCGTTGGGGTGAAAAAATGGAAAAGCATACACGCTCGGTCTTATTGGGTTTCGAGAACGAAGGTCTGGTGCGGCTAAGTGCCGACGTCGCTTCGTTGACCGACCGTGGCGTTATGCTTTCCGATATGATTTTCCGTGAACTTTTCGTCGTTTAGAGCCTTTCGGTCCTAAAGAACAGTTTTCCAAAGCCCGTGAAGGTTGCAGTACTCGTAGACGGCAACGGGACGGTCGGCGCAGATGCAGAACGTGGCTTGCGGCTCGTTGTCGAGGTGGATGATTTGCCCTCCGTGTTCGGTCTCAACGTAGATGAACGCAATGTGGTGCTCGGGAGTCATCGGGTGGGCTACGCTTCCGACTTCCACCTTGATTCTGCAATCGTCAATTCGTGTTACTACCGGAACGTGTTTTTCTGCAGACGCATCAACAGTGTTTGCCTCAAGTTCTGTCATCTTTTCGCCGCAGCATACAACCGGTACTTTGCGGTCAACAACTTTTACTACGATGTTGCCACAGTGATTACATTTGAAAAATTTTACTGCCATGATTTTTTGTTTTATGGTTTGTATTAGAATAACAATTCGTATACGAGAAATGTTCAAAAATAACAAGCCCGAAACCAAAAGCGGATTCGGGCTTGATGTGTTGATTATTACTATTGCTTACTGCTTGAAAGCGTTCCAACCTTGTGCGGTGATGGCAATTTCGTTTTGGTCGCGAGTGATGAGTGCGCAACCGAGTTCGGGCTTTGTCATGTGACCGATGATTCGAATGCCGTCGATTTGCTGTAGTTGTTCATGCATCTCCAATGGCACGGCAAAAACGAGTTCGTAGTCTTCGCCGCCATTCATTGCAACCGTTGTTACGTTGAGATTCATCTCTTCCGCCATCGATGCTGTTTGGTAGTCGATAGGGATGCGCTCTTCGTAGATGCGGCAACCTGTTCCGCTTTGTCGGCAGAGGTGAATGAGCTCCGACGACAGTCCGTCGGAAACGTCCATCATTGCCGTCGGCAGAATGCCGTGGTCGGCGAGAATTTTGATGATGTCCTTACGTGCTTCCGGCTTGAGTTGGCGTTCGATGATATACTCTTTTCCGCCGAATCTGGGCTGAAAGTCGGTTTGTCCTTTTGTGGCAATCATTTCGCGTTCAAGGAGTTGCAGTCCCATGTAGGCGGCTCCTAAATCGCCCGATACGCAAATCAAGTCGGTGTCTTTTGCTCCGTTGCGATACACAATCTTGCCGTCTTCGCCTTCGCCGATGCAGGTAATGCTGATGGTCAGCCCTGTGACCGAAGCCGAAGTGTCGCCTCCGACGAGGTCGACGCCGTAGATTTCGCATGCGAGTTTGATGCCTTCGTAGAGTTCTTGGATATGCTCAACCGTGAAGCGGCTTGAAATGCCCAGCGAAACGGTAATCTGTTTCGGGCTGCCGTTCATGGCATAAATGTCCGAGAAATTGACAACGGCGGCTTTGTAGCCAAGGTGTTTCAGCGGCACGTAGCGCAAGTCGAAATGTACGCCTTCGAGTAGCAAGTCGGTTGTTACCAACGTGCGATGGTTAGAATAATCAAGGACGGCAGCATCATCGCCGACGCCCTTGATTGTTGATTGATTTTTTATGTTGATTGATTTGGTAAGATTCTCTATCAGACCAAATTCGCCCAACGTTGATATTTCAGTCTGTTTATCCGACATTATTCTTTAAATTCGTTGATAAGACCTGTCATAATAGCAGTCATCTTGGGCTGAGCAGCAGCAGCGGCGAGTTGCACTTCTTCGTGCGAAACTTTTTCGGGCTCAACACCTTCGAGACCGCCGAGGTCGGTGATTACGGAAATAGCGAAAACTTCGATACCTGCGTGACGAGCCACGATAACTTCAGGCACTGTGCTCATGCCGACAGCATCGCCACCGATACGGCGGAAGTAACGGTATTCTGCGGGAGTTTCGAAAGTCGGACCTTGTGTGCCTACGTATACACCTTGGTGTACCTTAATGCCGGCTTCGTCAGCAACCTTGAGAGCGTCGGCAATCAGGCGATGCGAATACGGTTCGCTCATTTCCGGGAAGCGCGGGCCGAGTTCGTTGTAGTTCTTGCCACGGAGCGGATTCTCGGGGAACAAATTGATGTGGTCGTTGATAATCATGATGTCGCCGATTTTGAAATCCGGGCTCATACCACCTGCTGCGTTCGATACGAAGAGGGTAGAGATGCCGAGTTCTTTCATAACGCGAACGGGGAATGTCACTTGCTTCATGTCGTAGCCTTCGTAGAAGTGGAAGCGACCTTGCATTGCCATAACTCGTTTGTTGCCGAGTTTGCCGAAAATCAATTTGCCGCTATGACCTTCAACCGTCGATACGGGGAAGTTGGGAATTTCGCTGTAGGGTATTTCTTCTGTTATTTCGATGTGCGAAACCAATTCGCCGAGACCTGTGCCAAGGATGATGGCTGTTTTCGGCATGTCGCTTACTTTTGCGCGGATAAATTGCGCTGTTTCTTTGATTGTTTGTAGCATGGTTTTGATTATTTTTTAGTTATTAATTGAATTAATGTTGAGTCGAAGTCGTCTTCATATTCTAAAAACTCCACATTTATCGGTTGATAGAAAATGTGTTGCTTCAGGCTATGCGGGAAGTAGGGGTTCGAGGAAAGTCGCACGGCGTCTTTTTCGGTTGTGATGATAATTTTGTAACGACCTTTCAGGCTATTAAAAGTGTTTTGAATATCCATAATGTCGTCACGGCTGAAGTTGTGGTGGTCGGGGAAATGCATCACCTTTGTCTTTACGTTAAATGTCTTGAGGTATTTAACGAGCGGACGTGGGTTTGCAATGCCCGTTACGGTAAGCACAACGTCTTTGTTGTTCATTATCTCCAGCATTGGTACGTAGGTCGATTCGGCAGGGAATACCGGGGTCAGGCTGTCGTAGCGATATCGGCTGAAGAAGAGCTTCTGATAAGGGAAGAGGTCGGTATTTTTCTTCTTTATTCGGAAGTCCATCGGCTTGATGTCGTCGGGGCATTTCGTAATAATCACCATTTCGGCACGGTTGACTGCGCGTATGTTCTCGCGAAGTCGACCTAACGGCATTAATCGGTCCTCGTAGTATGGCCGATTGTATTCCGTAAGCACGATTGATACGCGCGGCTTGACATAGCGATGCTGGAATGCGTCGTCGAGAATTATCAAATTGATATTCGGGTCGATTTTTTGCAATTCCTTGATGCCGACAACGCGTTTTTCGCATACCGCAACTTTGATGCGGTCGCCGAATTTTTGGTAAATCTGATACGATTCATCGCCGATGTCGAGCGGCGTACTGTTGTCGGACGCAAGGATGAAGCCTTTAGTCTTACGCTTGTATCCGCGGCTGAGCACTGCGATGTTGTAGTGACCGCAAAGCAAGTCGACGATGTATTCGGTGTGCGGCGTTTTGCCTGTTCCTCCAACTGCAAGGTTGCCGATGCTGACGATGGGGATGTCGAATTCTTCCGATTTGAGAATCTTTAAGTCGAAAAGTTTATTGCGCACATAGGTTATCGCTCCGTAGATGTACGACAACGGAGTGAGAATGACTTCTCGTGTTATGCGCAAATATTCTTTCATCTTTTATTTAATCTCAATATATTCCATTCTGCATTGAATCGGGTCGCGGTTGAGAATTGCGTTGATTTCATTCATATAACTACCGAGGCAACCGAATTGTTTTTCCAAACTCATTTTATAGTACGATTCAGACATTGCCGAAAGCAGAATGTCCATAAAGTCGGGTTCGGTTTCGGGATAATCGGAAACAACGTAGTCTGTCTCAATATTTGCTTCTTTGGCAACCCACTTGATGGCATTATCGAGATTGCCTAATTCGTCGACGAGACCGATACGCTTTGCGTCGGTAGCATCCCAAACGCGACCTTCAGCAATTTCTTTCAGCTTGTTGATGTCCATATTTCTACCTTTTGCACAGCGTCCGGTGAATAGTTCGTAGCCCTGGTTGATAGAGCGTTGGAATGCGTTACGTTGTGCTTCGGTCAAAGGTTTTACGGTCGAAATGTCAGAGTTGGCATTTGTTTGAACGAAATCGAAGTTGATGCCCAATTTGTCGGTCAAGATTCCTTTGGCACACGGAACAACGGCAAAGATGCCGATTGAGCCGGTAAGGGTAGTCGGTTCGGCAAAAATGCGGTCGGCGCCACACGAGATGTAGTAACCTCCCGATGCGGCATAGTCACCCATCGATACGGCAAACTTCTTGCCTTCAGCTTTGAACTGCTCCAAAGCCTCCCAGATTTGTTCCGAAGCGAATGCGCTGCCACCCGGGCTGTTGACGCGGAGCACCATACCTTTGATATCATCGTCTTTCGCCAAGTCAAGAATTACCGGAACGAGGTCGTCGGAGTTGATGCCGTTCTTTTGTCCTGAAACGTCGATGTCGCCCGATGCATAGACTACGGCTATTTGGTTGTCGGATTTATTCGGCTTGTCGGTGCCTAAAACGTCGCTAACCGACACGAAGTTGATGTCGTCGTCTTCTTCGATGCCGACAGCTTCGCGTACTTTCGATTCGAATTCGTGGTTGTAGCAAAGACCATCGATGAATTTTTGATTAACGCAAACTTCTGCTTTGTCGAACATGCGTAACGAGTCGGCATATTCGTTGATTAACGCTTGCTCGATGCCTCTCGATTTAGCAATGCTTCCCGCTACGTTGTCCCACAAGTGGTTGATGTATGTCTCTGTCTGCAAGCGGTTTGCCTCGCTCATTTCGGTGAGCATATAAGGCTCAACGGCGCTTTTAAACGTGCCGACACGAATCACTTGCATCTCCACGCCAATCTTCTCGAGAGTGTTTTTGAAGAAAGGAATCGACGAGGTAATGCCGTGGATGTCGAGCGCACCAACGGGATTCATAAAGATACTGTCGGAAGCCGATGCGATGTAGTAGTCGCCTTGAGTGATGGCGTCGCCATAGGCGTATATCCATTTTTTTGAAGCCTTGAATTCGACAAGCGCATCGCGAATTGCTTTGGCAGTGGCAAAACCGCACGACGACGAGTTGCAAGTCAGGACGATACCTTTGATGTTGTCGTTGGTTTTCGCCAACTTGATGGCTTTCAAAATGTCGCGCAGATTGTCGGGCGTCTTTTGGTCGCTATTGAGTACCATCTGGAAGTCGGCGGTTTGCGCATATTCCGGAATCTGTCCGTAGAGGTCGATAAGCAGAACCGATTTGTCGTTTACCGGAACGCTATAGTTCTTGAACGACGACATCGAAAAAGATGCCATCGAGATGATTCCGCTGATGAATATTACTATTCCAAAAATGATGAATGCCAACCATGTGCCTACAAAAGCACCTAATAAGGTTGCGAAAAACTTTTTCATATTTGTGTAAGTTGTTATTAATCAAATTTTTTGCGGCGAAAAACGAAGTTTCGTCCGAGGTATTTCTCTCTAACAATCGGATTTTCGGCAAGTTCTTCCGACGTGCCCTGGAAAAGAATCTTTCCTTCGAAGAGCAAGTATGCTCGGTCTGTGATGCTAAGCGTTTCGGGAGCGTTGTGGTCGGTAATGAGGATGCCGATGTTTTTCTCTTTCAACTTATAGACCACGCTTTGGATTTCTTCGACGGCAATCGGGTCGACGCCGGCAAAGGGCTCGTCGAGCATGATGAATCGCGGGTTGATGGCAAGGCATCGTGCAATCTCGGTGCGTCGGCGTTCGCCACCCGACAGCTGGTCACCGAGGTTCTTTCTCACTTTCTGCAGGCTGAACTCTTGTATCAAACTTTCAAGTTTTTCGGCTTGATATTCTTTCGTCGTGTTGGTCATTTCGAGGACAAGCCGCAAATTATTTTCTACGCTGAGTTTGCGAAAGACGGAAGGCTCTTGAGCCAAGTAGCCGATACCGTTTTGTGCACGTTTGTAGACGGGGTATTTGGTGATGTCGAGGTCGTTGAGAAAGATTCTACCTTCGTTGGCGGCAATCAGTCCCGTTGTCATATAGAATGTCGTGGTTTTGCCGGCACCGTTAGGGCCGAGCAAACCCACAATCTCGCCTTGGGTAACGTCTATCGACACGTGGTTGACCACCGTACGTTGGCGATATTTTTTGACAAGGTTGTCCGTACGAAGTACCATTTTCTCGCCTTCGTTGACCTTGATAATCGGCTCCTCTTTATGCTTGATACCTTCGGCAATCTTCTCGGAGCAGCCTTTTATTCCCTTCGTTATGTTGGTTACAGTTTTCTTAAAATTCATTTACCTGTTGTCGTACTATTTTCGGGCATTTATGCGGCCCTCAATATATTCTTTCAGAAGTTTTATCGCCACTGTGTTGTTGCCGCCTTGCGGAATGATTAAGTCGGCAAAGCGTTTAGCCGGCTCGATGTACATGTTGTGCATCGGCTTGAGCACGCGTTCGTAGCGCTCCACCACCATTTCGGGCGTGCGGCCGCGTTCGATACAGTCGCGATTGATAACGCGAATAAGACGGTCGTCGGCATCGGCATCGACAAACACTTTTATGTCCATCATCTTGCGCAACCGAGCGTCGCTGAACACAAGGATGCCTTCGACGATGACCACATCGCGCGGCTGCATCGGCACCGTCTCCGGCTGGCGAGTACACGTCAGGTAGGAGTAGGTGGGAACTTCTATGCTCTTGCCTTCGCGGAGCTGTTTGAGTTGACTCAGCAACAAGTCCCAGTCGAAGGCTGCCGGCTCGTCAAAGTTGATTTTTTGCCGCTCTTCGGGCGGTATGTGGCTCGAATCCTTGTAGTAGGAGTCTTGGGGGAGTACACTGACCTCGCCCGCAGGGAGCGATTCTATGATTCTTTTGACTACAGTAGTTTTGCCGGAACCGGTTCCTCCGGCGATGCCTATTATGATCATAATATCAAATTTTCAAACTTGATACAAACTTATTAAAAATAATTGAGATAACACTAAAATAGACTGTAAAAAATACATTTTTTATTAAATTTTCGACCAAAACCTCTCCAAAACGGCTTTTTGCACGACTTTGAGTGCCATTTTTCGTGCAACTGTTGTGTGGTTGTCGGTTTATTTGTAACTTGGCATAAAATTTAATTTTCGATGTCGAATAAAAAAGGAGTCATACTCATCGATGCCGCTTTCGCCGTTCGTTTTTGTGGCGATTTGCGCACTCACTTTGAACCGAAAACGGGTAGGGCATTAGCCGCCTTCGATTTTGCCGAATTGCCGCCGCTGTTGGCACTGTGTGCCGACCGCAGCGAGACAACCGACTATTCCGTGGTCTACGTCTACGATGCTGCCGACCGGGTGTCGCATCCGACAATCCCGGGCTCGCCGGACGAATTGTTGGATGGTGTTGCCTTTCTCGACCAAATGGGCGAGTTCGCTTTCTCGGCTATCTCAAACGAGCGTATGGTTGCCGTCGACGAAATGTTTGTGCAAGTGCTTGCCGACGTGTATGTCGACAACGAAAGCATAGATGTTTTGATAACACTCGGCGATTGCAGTACTCAAGACGAACGCATCCGCGACGTGCTCGAATCGATGAAATGCGCCGATATTGTCAACTACAGCTTGCGCTCGGCGTCTGCCGATGCCAAATATGTCACAAACAATCCGGTATATCCGTTTGCTATGATGCTCGGCTTGACGGCTGACGAATTAGAGTAGCCTGTTGTTTCGGTTACATTACAACCGGAGCAAGGTATTTGGCAAGCAGATATCCTCCTCCGACAAGCCACGCAAATAGCATCAGCGCAAGGATAAACGGCTTTGCACCGGCAGCCTTGAATTTTTCGATGCCGGTATCAGTGCCCAACGCGGTCATTGCCATTGTGAGCATAAACGTGTCGATATATTCGATTGTGCCATTCAATGGTATTTCTTTGACCGTGTCAACTCCACAAAGATATTGCAACAGCGAATTGAGGCATATCACGCCGATAAATCCGAAAGCAAACCAAGGAATCGTAATTTTGCCGCGTTTTTCTCCATTGTGATGTCCTCCGGCAAGTGCAAGACCCATGATGATTAGCACCGGAGCGAGCATCATTACGCGTATCATTTTAGTGATAGTCGCTGTCCCGGCTATGCCGAGCGCATCGGTAGGGTCCATAGCATTTCCCGCCCCGGCAACGTGAGCCACCTCGTGAAGTGTGCTGCCCGTGTAGATTGCTACGCATTCGTTACTCAGACCATCGAGCAAGCCGCAACGATACATAATAGGGTAGAGAAACATTGCAATCGTTCCGAAGATTACAACCGTCGAAACGGCAATTGCCGTCTTGTGGCTTTCGCATTTGACCACCGGCTCGGCGCCAAGTACGGCAGCTGCACCACAGATGGCGCTTCCGGTTGCTGTCATCAGCGTTGTGTCTTTGTCCATTTTTAGCAGTTTGCCGAACCAGATTCCCAGCAGCAACGTGCCCGCCACAATTATCGAATCGACAACTATCGCTGCCGCGCCTACGTTGACTACTTCGTTGAGTGTCAGTCGGAAGCCGTAAAGTACGATGCCTGCCCGAAGAACTTTCTTTGTGCAAAACTTTATGCCTGGAACCCATGTCTCGGGTAGACGATTGCGAAGACTGTTGGCATAAATCATACCCAATATAATACCTATAATAAGCGGGCTAAGCGATAGACTTTGTACTGCCGGAATCTCGGCAATGTAAAATGCAGCGCACGAAAACAGTGCTATTAGCAATATGCCATGGAGCGTATTTCCTCTTGTTCCTTTTTCAAACATAGTTGTAAAATTTTGGCAAAGTTACGTTCTTTTTGAATAAAATACAAAGAATTTTTCGGCTTATGCCAAAACGAAAGCAGGCTCTCGAATGCAAATACGTCGAGAGCCTGCAGCAAGAGATTCGGTAGAAATTAATTGGATTTTGTCAATTCGTTCTGTACGTAGCCTTCGGCGTGTGGCGGTTGATTGTCTTTTGCTTTGTTTTTGAAGGAATATACGTATTTCTTACCACTCGCCACCTCGTCGCTCTTCAATTCGTTGTAAATCTGAGTTACGCCGTCGGTAGCGTTGTAGGTATACGACCAGTTGGTTTCTTTGACGGTCCAATCGCCCGGCGTGAGCGCAACGATTTTGCTCAATGTCGTGCTTTCGTCACCGTCTGTATTGGTTATTGCAATTGACATATACGGGTCGCCCGTGGCATCTTTATTGCTGTAGATATTGAATATAGATGTGTCGCCTCTTTTCAGTCCGGATTTTTCAATTGTGACATAGATAAACGGATAGCCGAGCGCTACGGCAACATATTTATTATACGTTCCGGCGCCTATGGTTTTCTTGACGAGTTCTTTGCTTCGCTCTAACATGAGGGTTCTATATCTTTCGGATGCATCACCGGGCTTATATCCGCTTCCTCTGACGGGGTAATTATCTCTAAGATAATTCTCGTCGCCTTTATGGTAGTCCTCCATCCAGCGAAGGGCGCGTTTAAGTTCTGCGGGAAGATTCATGCCGTCGAGATTTGCTGTTCCATCGCTCCATAGGTCGGGCAACTGTACGCTTGTTGTAAAACTTAAGCTACCGTCGCCAATGATGTCGTCGCCACCCATGAGCGCCGTGTTGTTGTAAATGCCGAATCTTCCTTTTGTCTTGTCGAAAGTCAAAATTCCTTTTTCCGTAACGGCAACACCGCCGCCATATCCCGCTTTCCTGTCTGTACCCCAAAGCCCTTGAAGTGTGTGTCCCGAACCGGATTCAACACCGTCGGACGTATCGATAGTTTCGTCTGCGCTGTTTGCAACAAGGTCTTTCTTTCGGCGATGGTTTGCGGTGTTGTTGCGAATCAGACCACCATTGTAGGTCACTTTCGCTTCTTGGATAGCCAATCCGCCGCCGAGGCATGCCCAATTGTTTTCTATCACGTTGTTCTCAAGGGTGATAAAGATATCTCTTGTATCGTTTTCATACTTGCCATCGGAGCCAATTGCTCCGCCAACGGCGCTGACGTTGTTACGGAACGTGGCATTTTTAATTGTTGCATATTGGAAGTCTCCGTTCGACGAGTTCATTTCATTGTTCATGAAAAAGACAGCGCCGCCGCCAACTTTCGATTTATTGCCTTCGAACAGTGCTCCGTCAATGTTCAAACAGTTGCCGCCCGATTTATTTCCACCTTTGAAAACCATTATGGCGCCTCCACGTCCGCTGTTTGCATCGCTTGGCAAAGCGTAATTGTTTCGGAATGTTGCGTTTGTGATATTCAAAACGCCGTATTCGTAAGAATAAACAGCACCTCCGCCGGTGTATATTGTGGGATTTGAACTATAATTATTGCCATCTGCGTGGTTGCCTTCAAACAGAGCCTCGGCTTGAATTGTCGTGTTTGCAAGATGGTTGTAAAGTGCACCGCCCGACTGTGTTGCATAATTGTTTGAGAAGGTTGCTTTGCCAATCGTTGCTGTCGAATTATAGACGTACATAGCACCGCCGTTTCCCGCATAATTGCCATCAAAAGCAGCACTTTTTGATATGGTAAGATTGCATTGGTCTTGGAGACGTATGGCGCCGCCGTTCGATTGCGGAGCTTTGTTACCTCGGAAAACGGCATTTTCAACCTTAATGTCTTTGGTTTTCCAAAGAAAAACGGCACCGCCTTCTTGAGTCGTTGCTTCGTTGCCTTCAAATGTTGCGTTGCCGGTCATTGTAACATCTCCATAGTCCACATAAATAGCGCTTCCACGTATGGATTTGTTATTTTTATATGTTCCGTTATTGATGGTTAAGCGAGGTCTTTCCCCGTTTTTGTCTGTACAATTTGAACTCCAATAAATGCCGGCACACGCACGTGTTGCCGTATTGTTTTCAAAAGTACAATTAGACATTTCCACATCGGCACAACAATTGTTGTTAAATCGCATTAATCCTTGTACATATGGTGATGTACTGTCTGTTCCATTCTGTTTTGTACCTTTAATCGTGCAATTTATCATCGTGATTTTTGTCGACGATTTGGAATTGGAGGTGTTGCTCTTCAAATCGCCGTAGCAAGTCAAAATGCACCCACCACCTGCCGGGCTTTCTATGCCTTCGAAAGTCACGTTTTCCAAATAGGTTGTACCTAAAACGTAATGATAATAATCATTACTTCCGGCGTTCAATTTTATGCAAGAGCATTCGCAAGAAACGTTCCCATTAGCGTCTTTGCTGCCTGCATACATGTTTGAGAATAATACGTTTTTAAAAATGACATTTTTTAGAGTAATTGTGCCGTTCGACTCGATAAGACCCCAAATAATCTTGTTAAACGGCGCGCCACAGTTGGAGGATTCTCCTTTCTTTGCTTCCCAGTCATTGGTTACGGGATTCCCTCGACCTCCGTCGATGATAATCGGGTTTTCTTTTGTGCCTTCAATTACCAATTCGGCTCTACCCCAAACGGAAAACATACAATTATTGTCAACGGTTTGATTGTGGGATGTACCATTTGTATCGGTGGCTTTTATTCGTGACCCCCAAATGGATTGTTTAATTGTAACAGGTCTGTTTGCCGTATTGCGAATAATCAATTTGGCATTACCGACCGGGTTTACACCATTGTCTGTCGACAAACCGACAAAAACACGGTCGGTTATGTTAACATCGCCGGTCAGATTTACCTCTTCAACATTTGTTCCGCTTGCCGGATTATGAACATAAATCACTTTGTGGTTATCGCCAAGCCATGCGTCCGGTTGTGTCGGACCGTTATATTTAACGCTCCAGTTTCCTGACGACGGCAAATTTGGGCCATATGAACAGTTCGTTACAGCAGCGTTTGCTGTTTGCGATAATAGTAAAAAGGACAAAAGTAGGGTAAAATTTACCCCCCCCCTAATAGAATGAACCAATGCTCTAATTTTCATAGCCTAACTGTTTGTGTTTTAGTTTGTTGTGATAGTGTTTTTAGCGTGTATATGTATTATATTTGGTATACCAAGCAAAGATAGTAATTTTTTTAATAATGCCAAAAAAAATTGAAAAAAGTGCGAACATAATTTACTTGGTGATAAAATTTCAAAAAAATGTTACAATATTTTGCTGAAAGTGTAGAAATTATTAACTTTGTAGTGATGTTAACAGTGATAGGACATATTGAGTACCTGGTACGGCATAACGATTGTGTGGTTGTGCCGAGTTTCGGTGCGTTTATAGCGCATCGAGAAAGTGCTCATATACAGGATGGTATGATTTATCCGCCGAAGCGTTCTATCTTGTTTAACGCGGCAGTAAACCACAACGATGCGCTGCTGGTTACGTCGATAATGCGCAAATCGGGCATTTCGTACGACGCCGCTGTTAAGGTAGTCGAAGATGATGTTCTCGCAATGAAGACTCATCTTTCGGAAGTTGGCGAGCTTACATTAGGCAATGTCGGCAGATTTACATGCGTGGATGATGTCGTGTCGTTTGAGCCGAGTGAGGAGCCTTTTGGAAAATACTTCGGACTAAGCGCAGTGGCATTGCCGACAATCGACGACGAAATCGAAGTTGCGGCAGTGGCAGAAGAATCTGAAACTCGCACCGATAAAAAGTCGAAAGACATTATCTACATACCTCTTCACAAAAACATTTTCCGCATTGCGGCATCGATTGCTGTTGTCGTGTTGCTGTCGTTTGTCCTTTCCGGTCCCATCCACGTAGGCGATGCGCCCGATATGGCTGCCGTTATTTCTACGAAAACTGTTGACAATCGCAACTGTCAGAAAATAGAAGAGCAAGCGCCTGAGGTTATTGAAACTAAAGCCGAACCCGAAATAGTTCAAGATTCTTCGGCAACAGATAAGTATTTCCTCATTGTAGCATCGTTCAAGACTCTCAAGCAAGCACAAAAATTCGTCGACGAGTCCGACTTGACGGGGCTTAAGATTATGGATAAGAAAGGAAATTTCTACAAAGTATGCCTTATGTCGGCAAGTTCGTACACGGAAGTTGAAAACTGCCGTTTGGAACTTGCAGAGAAAAACATTGACAGTTGGATTTATTCGGAGAACAGTTAGTTCTCGTCATTATTTCACTCGGAACCAATATCCCGCGGTTACCATAAACGACAATCCGTTCGACCCTGCAAAAACATCCTTTTTGCGGTTGGAGAAAATGCTGTTCAGCCCGTAGTAAACGCGACCTTCAACCGACACGGAGTGCTTGCCCGCCAACTTTAGTTCCGCACCCAATCCGGCAGAAATGCCATAGTCTATTTTGTTTTTTATTGGCATCGTATATTGTTCGGTGTTGCGGTTCGACATCGGGAGGTCGGAAGGCAAATTGTCAAGGTCGTTATAGTTGAAATTAGCCGACGACGAATCGCCTAAGTTGAATGCGATTTCCGGTCCGGCATTGAAGAAAGCCTTAAATCGGTCGCTGCCGAAATAGATGTGCGCCAATAGCGGCACTTGCACATAGGTCAGTTTGCGTTCGAAATAGTAGTCGGTTTCGTCGAACTTTTCACGCCATCCGCGTTGTTG
The DNA here is from genome assembly GCA_029224905.1 of Bacteroidales bacterium. Classification (GTDB taxonomy): domain Bacteria; phylum Bacteroidota; class Bacteroidia; order Bacteroidales; family Muribaculaceae; genus Limisoma. The sequence goes on along the minus strand of JAQXVL010000005.1, from coordinate 2,234 downwards.
GAAGTTTAGTTCGGCAATTATTCCGAAGTGACGTTCTTCGATGTATTTAAAAGCCACACCCGAAATAAATCCTTTGGTAAAACCTTGCTCTATTTTGGGCGAGAACATTGTTTTCGATATGGTAGCACCGGCTTTAACGCCAACAGCGATATTCGACTCATAGTGTTGTTGGCAGAATGCCGAGAGCGAAGCAGCGAGGCATAAAAGTGTAGCCGCAAATTTTCTATTTATCATTTAATAATAAACTTTTCGGTAGACGTAGTATTATAATTAATAATGTATATAGCGGAATTGACAAAACCGCTCCAATTGCTGGCGCGTTTCAGTTCGAAGCAACCGTGAGTACCTTCGAAACACTGAGTGTAAGCGTTAATGTCGTTGCCGAATTGCGAAGCCAGGGTGTAGAGATAGTCGGCAATGTCGTAACCGTAAGCCGTCATTTGCGGGATTGCGTCGGTCGATTCTCTGTTGTACCAGTTCTCGAACTCGTCTAAGCAACGACCTGCATCTTTCGACAATTCAATCGGGCAGTAACGCGTATAGACATACGTGCCCATTGCGCGGAAAAACTTGTGATATTTCTTGTAAGTAGTCCATTCGGGGTAGCCTAATAGGTCGAAACTGTACTCGGAGAGTTCTTTGCGAAGGGTGTTGAGACTCGGTGCAATTTTTGCCAAATAACTCATGCTACTTTGTACGGGAACAAACAGTATTTGTTTGTCAGCCGGGACAAGAGCTCTAAATGTTTCGGGCTTCAGCTCGTCGGGCGAGATGGTTTGCCAAATATTATCTGCCTCTTTCAGCTTGTTAATCAGAGGTTTTTCTTCAGTATCTACGTCGCCGATGTAGACAATGCGATATTTCGATAATCGGTCGTTGACGTAATTGCGAACGGCGTCAATCATATACGACGACGGCGTGTTGAGTTGAATGCATCGGTCGTTTTCGTAGAACGAAACATCCTTGATGGTGAATGGGTTAACGACATAAATCTTATTCTCTTCGCCGAATCGGTTAATCTTGTCGAGTTGGTCGTCTTCGTAGGCGGAAATAATGATGTCGGCATTTTTTACGGCGCTTTTGCCGCAAATGGTGTAGATTGATTCGACAGTCGAGTCGATAACGGTAACGTCAAGATTCAGTTTTTCGCGAGCATGCTTTTTCAGACCCAGCAGGAATCCGCCATAGAAGTCGCCGTAGAGTTTGTGCTCTTTGTTGGCGCAGGTTGTGTCGTTCAGTCCAAGCGGAAGAATCAGCGCTAACTTCAGCGGCTTGGTCTTGTCGACCTCGTGAACTTGGTTGTAAATATCTTCGACCGACTTATGCTCCGTTGTGTCGCTTTCTACGGAAACGGGAACATATACGTAACTGCCTTTCTTGGGCGTTGAGTTATCGGGATTGGTTTCGCGGATTTGTGAAGCTGTTGTGTTGTGTTGCTTGGCAATCGACTCGTAGGTGTCGCCTTTTTCAACTTTTTCGGCAATAAACACCGTTGACGGCTGCTTTTTCGCGGCTACTAAATTTTCGTCAGGTTCGGGGATGATGATAGTTTCGCCGGCTTTGAAATTTGATGGGGAAATGCCGGGATTTGCGCTCATCAGGTCTTCCATCGTCACACTATTGTTCAGCGCAATTCGATAGAGCGTTTCACCTTTCTGAATGGTGTGAAGTTTTTGATTGTTTTTTGTGGGAATGACAATGTCTGTTCCCGATTTGAGCCCGTTTTCGAGCGAAGGGTTTGCAGCAATCAGCTCGTCGATAGTGATGTTGTAGGTCTTAGAGATTCCGTAGACGGTTTCGCCGGGCTTTACGTTGTGAATATGCTTTGCAGCCGACGTTTTTGTCGGTTGTTCTTTGCGAAATTTATCGACCGGGAAGAAGAGCCATTGGTCTCTTTTCAGGCCGTCGGCAACCGAAGGGTTGTAGGTCATTATGTCGGCTTCGCTTATGCCTAACTCTTTTGCTATGCGATAGATGGTTTCCCCCTTTTTCACTTGGCGATAGTAATAGTCGGTACCGCCGATGTTTCGTATCGGCAATTGTAGCTGTGCGCTTCCCATAAGCCACAACGTAAGAAGTATTGGTAAACAGGCTAACCTTTTCATTTATATATATATTTCTGCAAAAATAGCGAAAAAAAAGCGTATTTTAAAACCGTTAAGGAATAATTACTCTATCGCCGAGTAATTTTGCCAACGACATGCGCATTTCGTTGATTTGTGACAACTGCGACA
>JAQXVL010000004.1 GCA_029224905.1 Bacteroidales bacterium | reverse complement strand
CAAGCCTATATCGAGATGTTGCGGCAAAAGGCTATCCCGTAGTGTTGACGCGCAGCATTGCCACCGCACGAGCATGGTTGCGTGCAAAGGCACGTGGCAGTCAGCAGACCGGTATTTTGGTGACCAAAGTTGCAGCACGCTTTAAGCCCCAGGCAGTCAACGTCTTGGCGCAAGGCGATGAAAATGCCGTGCATTGGTTTTTGGAAGACAAAACCGACGTTCGCTCGTCGAACTACCTCGAAGAAGCGGCAACCGAAATACAAGTACAAGGGCTTGAGCTCGATTATGCTTGCGTGCTATGGGATGCTGATATGCGCTACGAAGAAGGGGAGTGGCAATTCTATAAATTTAATGGCAAAAATCGTTGGAATACCGAGAACAATGTTGAAAATCGCAAATACATGCTCAATGCCTATCGCGTGCTGCTAACCCGTGCTCGGCAAGGCATCGTAATTTGCGTTCCCGAGGGAAACAGCAAACTCAATAGCGAAGGATTCCCCGAAGACGCTACCCGCCTCCCCGAATTCTACGACGGCACCTACAACTACCTCAAAAGCTTAGGCATAAAAGAGTTAAAGTAAATAAACTTTCACCATAGGGGGATGAGTTGTATCGAAATTCAGATTATTGAATAAGCCCTTAGGGCAAATTTACGATTTTTGCGAGAAAGAATTGGTAAAGAAGATGGGAATAAGAAAATAATTTCGCGCGAAAATTTGCGCATCCTTGTGCGGAGTGTGGCGGTTTTGGGTGTTTTTGTTTTGTATTGCTCGCGATTTTTCGTAATTTTGCCTAAATATGTAATCGAGTATGACAATTCCGGAATTAATAAAGAATCATGGTGGGGCGGGGTTCTCGTTTGAGGTTCTGCCGCCGCTGAAGGGCAAGAGTATAGATCAGATTTTTAATGCTATAGATAAATTGCGTGAGTTCGACCCGCTGTGGGTCAATATCACAACTCACCGCAGTGAGATGGTGTTTAAATGTAATTCGGACGGTTTGTACGAGCGTGCCGTGGAGCGTTCTCGCCCGGGAACGGTGGCTGTGGCGGCTGCGATTCAGCATCGTTACGGCATCGAGGCGGTTCCGCATATTATCTGTAGCGGTTTTACGCGCACGGAGACGGAGTATGCTTTGATTGACTTGAGCTTTCTCGGCATAACGAATTTGTTGCTGTTGCGCGGCGATAAGGCTAAGCACGAGAATCGGTTTGTGCCGATGGAGAATGGTCATGCTCATGCGCTCGACCTCCAAGGACAGGTGAATCGTTTCAATGATGGCTTTTTTGCCGACGACTCTAAGATGGAAGTTGTCAGCGACCGTCGCTTTTCGTACGGCGTTGCGGGCTATCCGGAGAAGCACGATGAGGCTCCGAATCTCGACATCGACATCCAGTATCTTAAGAAAAAGATTGACGCCGGCGCGGAATATGTTGTCACTCAGATGTTTTTCGACAATGAGAAGTATTTTGCTTTTGTCGACGCATGTCGTCGGGCCGGTATCAATGTCCCGATTATTCCGGGACTTAAGCCGATAGTTTCGCCGGGTCAGTTGACGGTGTTACCGAAGACGTTCCACGTTGATTTGCCGAGCGATTTGGTGGCTGAGTTGGCTAAGTGCAACGATTCGGCATCGACGCGACAGGTTGGCATTGAATGGTGTACGATGCAGGCGCGCGACTTGCTTAGCCGCGGAGTGGCGAGCATCCATTTCTATTCGCTCAATGCTGTTGATAGTGTTAAGGCGGTAGCAAAAAACGTGTATTGATATGAGGTTTAGCGATATAGTTGGGCAGGATTCTGTCAAGCAGCGACTGCGTCAGATGGTCGATTCGGACCGCATTCCGCATGCATTGTTGCTCGAAGGTCCGGAGGGTGTCGGCAAGTTGGGCTTGGCGCGTGCGTTTGCGCAGTATGTGCATTGCGAGCATCGCACTGCCGACGGTGAGCCGTGCGGCATATGCCCGTCGTGCCGGCAATATGAGTCCGGCAATCAAGCCGACACGTTCTTCGTTTTCCCGATTTTTAAACGTAAATCGGGTTCGCCTTCGTATTGTGATGAGTTTTTGGACGAATGGAATGAATTTACGACGGCGAATCGTTATGCCTCGTTTGCCGATTGGATTGACGTGCTCAACTGCGGTACGACCAAGCCGATAATCTACAATAATGAGGGCGACGTTATTTTGCGCAAACTGAGCACGAAGGCTTATGCGTCGTCGACAAAGATTATGATATTGTGGCTTCCGGAGAAGATGAACGAGCAGTGTGCCAATCACTTGCTTAAGATGATTGAGGAGCCGCACGAGGGCACTATTCTTGTGTTTGTCAGCAACGATGCGGCTGAGATTCTTCCGACGATATATTCGCGCGTTCAGCGTATAAAGGTTAAGCCGTTGACAATGGAAACGGTGGCACGATATTTGGTCGACCGCTATGCCGTCGATGGCGGTTATGCGCTGTCGATAGCCAATTCGTCGGGCGGCAGCATCACGCGCGCCGAGCAGATGTTGCGCAACGACGACGATGCTCGTCAGCGCCTGGAGATGTTCAAGCGACTGATGCGTTCGGCTTATAAGAAAGACGTGCGCGACTTAAAGGATTGGAGTGAAGATGTTGCCGGTTTTGGCCGCGAGAAAGGGCGTATCTTTTTGGAATATCTGTCGAAGATGGTTCGCGAAAATTTTATCTACAATATTGGTAATCCCGCGCTTAACTATATGAGCAGCGAAGAGTCGGACTTCAGCCGCAAGTTTTCGCCGTTTATCAACGAGCGCAACATCGAGATAATGGTTAAGGAGATAGATAAGGCAGTTGAAGACGTGATGCGCAATGCGAATATGAAAATTGTAATGTTCGATTTCGCTTTAAAAATGACAATTGCCATAAAAATGTAAAAGATGAAACAGTCATTTCTATCGCTTGTAGCAAGAGCATTTGTTGGCGAAGCGGAACTTCACAAGACGCTGTTTGTGTTGCCGAACCGCCGCAGTTGCACGTTTTTGCGCAACGAACTGCATTTGGCGGCGCGTCGGTCGATGATAATGCCGGGTATCATGACGATTTCCGACTTCGTTGCCGAGCAATCGAATCTTGTCGAAGCCGACCGCATTGAGTTGCTTTTTGCGTTGTTTAATGTCTACAAAAAGTTGGAAGGCACTCAAGATGTGACGTTTGAACGCTTTCTCTATTGGGGCGATACGATATTGAACGACTTTAACGACATCGATATGTATCTTGTCGATTCTGATGAGGTACTTAAAAACTTGGTGGACTATAAAGAAATCAACACCAACCCGTTGACAGAGAAGCAGTGCGAAGTGATTCTACGATATTGGGGCGAACATCGTACGCCGAGCGACGACGAAGGGCTCTTCGAGAAGTCGGAAAAATATCGCGTACTATGGTCGAAACTGCCAGAGTTGTACAAGAAGTTCCGCGATGAGTTAATAAAGCGCCGCATTGGCTATCCGGGGCTAATCTATCGCTATGCCGCCGAACAAATTAAGAGTAGAACGGATTTCGGACATAAGCAGATTGTGTTCGTCGGATTCAGCACGTTGTCGGCAGCCGAGAAGTCGATATTCGATAGTTTTAAAGAAAAAGGTATCGGCGACTACTATTGGGACTGCAACGGACCGGTATTCGAAGACAAAGACAATATAGCCTCGCTATTTACCGGCAATTATATAAAAGAATTTCCAAGCAAAAAAGACCTTGGCGAAGAGCCGATAGCGACGTTGCCCAACATTAATGTCATTTCTGTTCCGTCGGGAAGCGGGCAAGCGAAGGTGGTCGGCAAGATTCTCAACGAACTCTATCCGAAGGGAAAGAAATACACCAATTTGGTGGAGACAGCCGTGGTATTGCCTGAGGAAAAGCACCTCTACAGTATGCTCTACAGCGTTCCGGAACAAATCACGTCAATCAACGTAACGATGGGATTCCCCGTCAAGCAATCGTCGCCGGCAACGTTCTTCAACACGCTGAATTCGATGCTCAAACGCAGTCGCGTTGTCGATGGCGAAACCTGCTTCTTCTACGAAGATTTGAATTCGCTGCTGTCGCACCCGTTTATCGCTACAAATCGTGGTTTTGTGGCTAAGGTTCAGTCGGCAATCACCGAGCATAGGCTCTATTTTGTGCCAAATTCGACGATTTGCGGCCATTCCAATGAATTAGCCCCTATCTTTTCGTATAGTGCCGACATTGACGGATATACGTATCTCAAAGGCGTGCTGACAGCCATTGCCGGTAGCGAAGGATTGTCGCAAATAGATTCGTATTTCTTGGAAATCTACAACAACTCCATTTCGCGCATCAAGCAGTTGACCGAGAAAGAGCATATCGTTACGCGTGGTTTGCAGTATCTGTATCTGACGAACCGGTTGCTGAGCACGGTGACCGTGCCGTTCGAAGGCGAACCATTGGTGGGTATGCAGATTATGGGCGTGCTCGAGACACGTTTGCTCGACTTCAAGAATTTGTTCATACTATCGATGAACGAGAAAATCTATCCGACGAAGTCGTATACGGCATCGTTCATTCCGCAGTTTATGCGCAGTGGGTATGGTTTGCCGACGCGCCGCCAACAAGATGCGATGCAGACTTACTACTTCTATCGTATGCTCAGTCGCGCCGAGAATGTCTATCTCATTTACGACACTCGTGTGCAGGGGCGCTCGAGCGGCGAGGAATCGCGATTCATTAAGCAAATAGAGCGCATCTACAGGGACAAATGCCGGTCGTTCCAACGTGGTATCTATTCGTTCCGCCTTGCCTCGCGACAAAAAGACGAGATAGTGGTCACTAAGACTGAAGAAATTCAAAACAAGTTGAAAAGATATTTGGCGTCCGGCGGCGAAAAGCCTGAGCGATGTCTTTCGCCATCGACGATTTATAAATATCTCGGATGCAGTCTTCGTTTCTATTTGGAGTCGGTCGAAGGCATCAAAGAACCGGACGAAATCGACGATTTTATCGATCCGGCAACATTCGGTAATGTCATTCATAAAAGTTTGCAGACTGCATACGAAGATGCCCCACAAAAAGAAGATGCCCCACAAAAAATGGTGTCGGCACAGTTCCTTGAAGGGTTGAAAAAAGGTAAAATCGACGATTATATCAAGCAAGCCATTGTTACTGAATATATGAAAAAAAAGCCGGATTCATATAAAATTGACGACAAAACAATGACCGGCGACGTCAGCGTGATACTTGCTACGGTACGTTATATGATAATGCCGTTGCTCGAACATGAGATTAAGACGTTCTGCCAAAACGGCACCGTTTTCGAGTACATTGACGGTGAGAAAGAGAATACGTGCACCCTACAGATAAACGCAGGTGAAGTTGCCATCAAATTTATTATCGATAGACTTGACCGCGCCGGCGGCACGTTGCGTGTTGTCGACTACAAATCGGGTAACGATGAAATAGCGTTATCCAATATAGAAACGGCTTTCAGCGGCAATAATAATTGTAAAGGCATTTTTCAAGTGCTTTTGTATAGTCATTTGTACAATCTTTTGAATAATACGGATGTACCGATTCAGCCTGCGATTTATAAATTTCGCACGATGTACACCGAACCCGGTAAATCGTTCGGGGTGTATCGTAAGGGTAATACAAAAGAAGTAAAGTTGAATCCGCAAGTCAAGGATTATCATCGTGTAATGAATGATAGCGTTGACGACTCGAAGATATTCTTTGATAAGTTTATTGAAAAGCTCAACGAGATTTTCGACCCGGAAGTACCTTTCAAGCAGACTGAGGACAAGTCTCATTGCACATTCTGTCCGTTCAAAGACCTGTGTGCGGATTAGATTCGGTCAGCCGATGCAATAACTGCCGCCGAATATCGTTACATTTATAAAGAATAGAATGATGAATAAACTTAGAACTCTTATAATTGCGATAACCGCAGTCGTAGCCGCGACGGCGATGGCAAACGAAGTAAGATTCGAGGGCTGTCGTGTGATAACGGTGAAGCCGGAAGCCTCAACGGGCTTGGAAAATATCTACGTTGTCGACGCGGCGGCGGGTGCAACGATGTCGTATGTGTCCGACGGCGGGAATGTCGAGTGGTTGCGTTTCCGTGAATCGGGTGGCGGTTTCGCCGACGAAGTCCGAGGCGTAGTTGAGTCAGGCAACACCTCGTCGCTCGGCAATTTCGAAGCCGATTGCGGGTATATTATCAACGATGGCGGTCGCCAACATTGTTATTGGATTGTCGACTATTCAAAGCACGAGTTTTCGCTCGCCGGCATATCGTTTGCCGACGAACAGGATTGCGGCACAGCCACGTTGCTGATTGACGGTCGTGGCGGCGCTATTCAGTATTATACCATCAACGGCGTGCCCAAGCAACTGAGCCGACAGATTACGGTGACCTATGATTCTCAGGAATGGAATGAGGCAGATTTGGAATACAAAACCGTAGAGCAGAGCAAAACGCTCGACGCCATCGGCGAACGCCTGGTCGTAGCGGCTCCGCTGACCAATACGACGTTTACCATTAGCGGCGACCGTTTCTCGACGGAGTGGGGGAAAGGCTTGTCGGTAACGAGCGACACTTATACGGCATTGGCAGTCGATGCAAATACAACGGCTACACAAACCGAGCGCGATAACGACAACGAGCAACGCACCGATTCCGAATCGCTCGGCGGCTCCGCTCCGGCAGAGATCACGTTCAAAGCCTATTGCTCGGATGCCGTCGAATACCGCGAATGGCAATTCAGTGCCGACCCTGAGTTTAACGACGTGAGCGTAAGTATGAAAGACGAAGAAATCACGTATACCTTCACCGAGCAAGGCACGACTTACGTTCGCTTTTTGGCGGCAAATGCCGACGGCTCATGTATGACCGAGAGCGAACCCTATCAGGTGACCATTGGCGAATCCGCTTTGGAATGTCCCAACGCTTTTTCGCCCGATGCCAGCGAAGGTATTAACGACGTTTGGAAAGTGTCCTACAAATCGTTGACGTCGTTCAAATGCTGGATTTTCGACCGTTACGGCGTTGAAATGTGTCATTTCGAAGACCCGTCGCAAGGCTGGGACGGCAAGTATAAAGGCAAGTATGTCAAGTCGGGCGTTTACTTCTACGTAATCGAAGCAACCGGTTCCGACGGTAAGAAATATAAGAAAAAGGGAGATATAAATATTCTAAAATCAAAAAACAATAATACAAGTAATGAAGAAACTGAATAGACTATTTGTTACGATTGCAATAGTGTGTTTTGTCAACATATTCGCATTGGCAAACGATGGTGCTGTGGTAAGTCCGGCGATTCCGTCGAAGATGACCTTTGCCGGCACTGAGATTTCTTTCGACCGCGAAGACATGTACGAACGAATGGACCGCGAACTCTCCTCGCTGGTGTTCGGACATTCATCGACGATGCTTGCCATCAAACGCGCTAATAAGTACTACGATGTAATCGTGCCTATTCTGAAACGCAACGGCGTGCCGACCGATTTCTTCTACTTGGTGGCGACGGAGAGCATCTTCGATGAGCGTGCTTATTCCGGTGCCAAGGCTGCCGGACTCTGGCAATTCCTTGCCGCGACCGGCAAGCAGTTCGGGCTGGAAGTGAACGACGACGTCGACGAACGCTACAACGTCGAAAAAGCCACCGAAGCGGCATGCAAATACCTCAAGCAAGGCTATAAGAAGTATGGCTGTTGGCTCACCGTGGCATCGTCGTACAATGCCGGAATGGCGCGTATCGCCTCCGAACTTTCCAAACAAGATGCCAAAAATGCTTTCGACCTTTACCTTAACAAGGAAACCTCGCGCTACATTTTCCGCATTATGGCTTACAAACTCGTGCTTGAAAATTACGAAAAATACGGCTTCCGGATTGCCAAAAACCAACTTTATTACGCTCCCAAATGCAAAGATGTTGTGGTCGATACGGCTGTCGCCGATTGGGTGGCGTGGGCGAAAGAGCATGGCATCTCGTATGCGCAATTGCGCGAGGCTAATCAGTGGATTCGCAGCACTTCGCTTCCCAACAAGACCGGTAAACGATATGTTGTGAAAGTTCCCGTAAAGAAAGAACTTTATCGCAGTTCTCAGACTAAGACAGTAGCAAAATTATTCGACAAATGATACATTCGAACGACATCGACGACACAATATTAGTAGAAGGTGCTCGCGTACACAATCTTAAAAACATCGACGTCGAGATACCTCATAATAAGTTGACCGTAATTACCGGACTCAGCGGTAGTGGAAAGTCGTCGCTTGCGTTCGATACCATCTACGCAGAGGGTCAACGTCGGTACATCGATACCTTTTCGGCATATGCGCGGCGAATGCTGGGCGGACTCGAGCGCCCGGATATCGATAAAATCGAAGGCTTGACGCCTGTGATTTCGATTGAGCAGAAAACTATCAATAAGAATCCGCGAAGCACCATCGGTACTATCACCGAAGTCTACGACTTCTTGCGCTTGCTCTATGCGCGCATCGGCGAAGCTGTTTCGTATCTATCCGGCGAGAAGATGGTGAAATACAGCGAGCAGCAAATCGTTGACCTTATTCTTAAGAAATATGGCGGTAAGAAGACGATGGTTCTCGCACCTTTGGTTAATAACCGAAAAGGTCATTACAAAGACTTGTTTGAGCAATATCGTCGCAAGGGATATCTCAACGTACGCGTCGACGGCGAGATTTGCGAACTCGTTGCCGGAATGAAAGTCGACCGCTATCGCAACCACAATATCGAACTCGTTGTCGATAAGCTTAAAGTGGTCGATACCGACCGCCGTCGCTTGTCCGACACCGTGGCTTTGGCTATGAAGCAAGCCGGCGGACTGGTGATGATTTACGACGTTGAAGCCGACGAAGTAGGCTATTACAGCAAAACGCTTATGGACCCTGTCACCGGGCTCTCCTATCGCGAGCCTGCGCCGCACAACTTTTCGTTTAACTCGCCGCTCGGTGCGTGTCCGCATTGCAAAGGTCTCGGCTACGTCAATGTTGTCGACCGAGATAAAATAATCCCCGATAAGTCGAAATCGATTTATTCCGGAGGAATCGTACCTCTTGGCTCTCATAAGAATACGCTGATTTTTAATCAGATAGATGCCTTGTGCCAAAACTATGGCTTTACGCTCAAAACGCCGATAGAGCAACTCCCCGACGATTTGCTCAACGACATCCTAAATGGCACCGGCGAAAGGTTAGCGCTGTCGTCGGAAGTCTCGACGTTCGACTCTTATGCGACGTTCGATGGCGTGTTGAAGTATGTCGAATCGCAGCAAGACGATGACGACTCCGCCTTCGACCAAAAACGTTCGAATCGATTCTTTACTTCCGTTGTTTGCCCGCACTGTCACGGCGCGCGGCTCAACAAAGAGGCTATGCACTTTTTTGTGGCAGGCAAGAGCATCTACGACTTGTCGGCAATGCAGATTTCCGACTTGAAGGTGTGGTTCGACGGCGTGGCTGACCAACTTAGCGACACTCAAAACATCATCGCTCGCGAAATTATTAAAGAAATCAAGTCACGATTGTCGTTTATGTGCCAAGTCGGGTTGGGCTACCTATCGCTCATCCGCGGCTCTTCTACGCTCTCCGGCGGCGAAAGCCAGCGCATCCGTTTGGCTACTCAACTCGGCTCACAATTGGTCAATGTTACCTATATCCTCGACGAACCCAGCATCGGTCTGCATCAACGTGACAATGAGAGACTTATAGAGTCGCTGAAGCAGTTGCGCGACAGTGACAATACGATAATCGTGGTCGAACACGATAAGGACATTATGCTTCAAGCCGACTACGTCATCGACATCGGTCCCGGTGCAGGTCGTACCGGCGGCAATGTCGTTTTTGCCGGAACTCCGAAAGAAATGTTGATGGCAGACACGATGACTTCGCGCTATCTCAACGGCAAGGATTGCATTCCCGTGCCCGACCGACGTCGCAAGGGCAACGGTAAGACGTTAACGCTTCGCGGATGTACCGGTAACAATCTGAAATCGGTCGATTTTACGTTGCCTTTAGGAATGTTTGTTTGCGTTACCGGAGTGAGCGGCAGCGGCAAATCGTCGCTTGTCAACGGCACGCTACAGCCCATTTTGAGCCAAATTTTCCACAAGTCACTTGCCGACCCGCTACCATACAAATCTGTTGAAGGTGTTGAAAATCTGAATAAGATAATCACCATCGACCAATCGCCGATAGGGCGCTTGCCACGGTCGAATCCGGCTACTTACACGAAGTTGTGGGACGAAATTCGCGATGTGTTTGTTCGCCTTCCCGAGTCGAAAATTCGCGGATATCGCGCCGGGCGATTCTCGTTCAACGCAACCGGTGGTGGCAAATGCCCGGAATGTAAAGGCAACGGCTACAAGACTATCGAAATGAACTTCCTGCCGAACGTATTCGTGCCGTGTCCGGCATGCGGAGGCAAGCGTTTCGACCGCGAAACTCTCGAAGTGCGTTACAAAGGTAAATCGATTGCCGATGTGCTCGATATGACCATCAATCAAGCCGCCGAATTTTTCGAAAATATCCCATCTATAGCACGCAAACTCCGTGTGTTGCAGAGCGTCGGACTGGGATACGTAAAACTCGGACAACCATCGTCGACGCTCTCGGGCGGTGAATGTCAGCGTATCAAGTTGGCGCTATATCTTTCACGCCCCGACACCGGCAAAACGCTTTTCATTCTCGACGAGCCGACTACGGGCTTGCATTTCCACGACATCAGCCTTCTGCTCGACGTGCTTCAAGCCCTGGTCGACAAAGGAAATACCGTGCTGGTTATCGAGCATAATATGGACGTGATAAAATGCGCCGACTATGTAGTCGATATGGGACCCGACGGTGGCTCTGAGGGCGGTCGTATTGTTGCCGAAGGCACACCCGAGCAAATCGCCAAGTCGAAAAAGTCAATCACCGGGCGATTCCTCAGCAAAGAGATTTAACCCCACTTTCACCCTGAAAATTTGTAGGACACAGCCGCCACAGGCTTAACCACCAACCGCCTGTCGCACAACAAATACTCATCCCACAAGGGTGAAAGTTGGATTAAATTGTTTCTAAATTTGTTAGACTGTGAAAAAATATACTATAAAATTGACTACTTTTAATAAGTTTTATTATCTTTGCAATTACGGAGAGATTCCGCATAAAAATTTTTTATAAAAGCGTTTCGTGCTTTATCCTTTAACGGAAATCGCCAATTTTCAAAACAAGAAGGAGAGAGCAGTCATCGAACGCTCATGCTTGTCGTATATCCACTCCCCGACAAGGGATGTCTCGATATTCGGTAAGGCGTGGGAGTGGACTGTTTATTTCGTGTTAGGCGTTTGGCGATGCCTCCGTTAAGATAAACATGAACATCATTCCACGCTTTTTTTTGTATAACACATTAAATGTCAAATCGGGAATGGAGGCGACGCAAAACAAAACTTATGAAAAATATTTTTAAGTATCAGATGTTGATGCTCGTCGCAACATTCAGTCTAACTTTCGTTTCCTGTGGCGGGGACGATGACGACGAGCCGGATAATCCAAACACTCAAACTTCCAATGTCGTAACAGGTGATGTATCGGAATTAACACTTGTTAGTTTGGTTTCGGATGATTATAATGTGTGCTTCGATTGGTATGAAAGTAAATTACGTCTTACTTCTATAGCTGGCTTTGACGCTAAAATGGCATCCGTCGGCAAAATCTCGAAATTAGACGACATAAAGATTGCACCAACATCGGGATGGGCGCCGCAACAAAGTTGGTATGATAAGCGTAATAGTGCTTTACCTCTTGTAGATAATAATGGTTATGTAATTATGTATATATATGATGGTAAAGCCTATTATATCCGTCTGTTTATTACTCTCAATAAATCAGTTACCGGAGAGACCGTTGGTATTCATTACCAATTCCAGCATTTTATTCCATCAAATAGTTAACCAATAAAATCCCTTAAAACGGCGTAATACATAGGCGTCGGGGCGAAAAAACCGTCCCGGCGCTTGATTTTTTAGGCAAATAAAAAAAGCAGGGCTCAACAACCGACATGCGCCGATAGACATAGTGCGAAACCTAAGCCGCATTCGCACCGTCTGAGTCGATCGAAAGTGGATGGCAACCGATGTGATGAAGAAAAACCGACAGCTTGTTGAAGCCGCCGGCCTGGATATTGCGCCCAATAGTGGGATTTTATAGATTAGTCCATCTCAATTATAACTGAACGCTCTAACACGGTTTCAAGTGGAACTCCGTTAATCGATAGTTCTGGCCAAATTTCAGATGGGTCCTCAAATGTCTGTATGATTTCACCTTGAGAAGCTGTTGTCGGACCTAAATCAGAGTCTGCTTTGGTTAGTTCGCACTCTCCATCCCAGTTGGGATTTGGCTTGATTCGGACAAATTCCACTGGAGTATTTTCCGTTTTAATTGTATAGAAGTTTCTATCATTCAACCAATAGAATAGGATATTAAGACCAACGTCTTCTACAAAGTAACGGAAAATATATTCGGAGTAGTCCGACCTTGCATCCTTTTTCGATGCATCGTTCCAGCCCAAATCATCTTCATAGAGATTACGGTCACCATTGTTCCCGACTCTCCAGAAGTTTTTGACTAAAATTTTTCTGTCCATGATGTTATTTCTTTAAGTGAAAATTTTTTGCCAAATTCATTAAACGTTTATCGCGATCTGACAATGCAAATATATTGCGTTTGTCATGACGTTTACGTCCAACCAAACCAGAAGAACGCAGATTCGGCAATCAAAAACAACATTTTGGCGTTTAACGGAATATCTCTAATTTATTTTCCCGACGGATTTGCGGTATTCAAGCCACTTGACGTAGCAATTGATACGTGCTTCAATCTCGGTCTGTTGCGCCTGTTGCCAGATGGTTTGCGCTTCGAGATAGTCGGAAAGCGTTTCAGTGCCTTTCTCATATTGTAGGCGGCTCGTGCGCAAGTTTTCGTTAGCCGACTCGACTGTCGATGCTGCAAGCCGTTTTTCCAAAAACGCTTCGTCTAAGTTGTTGTACGATTGTGCCACCTCGAGCGATAGCAGTTCGTCGGTGTATAGGCGGTCTGCCATCGCTTTGGCATACTGCGCTTTTGCCGATTTGATTTTGTTGATTCGATGCCCGAAGTCGTATAGCGGTATCGACACTTGCACGCCTACAAGGAAGTTCCAGCTGTCGATGAGTTTCGACTCGTTGAGTTTTATTCCGTTGGCATAACCGTATTGGCCGACTAAGCCGACTTGCGGCATATAGTCGCTTTTGGCAAGTGCGATGCTCTCTTTAGCCAATTCGCTTTGACTTTCGACGATTAGGTATTCCGGGCGGTCGAAGATGTCGTGTTGCGCATCCTTTTCGGGCGATACGTCGGGTAGGTCGGTGGTTGTTTCGATGTCGTCGACGATGGGACGTCCGATTTCGTGACAAAGGTTCATCTTTGCAAGTCGCAGCGCATTTTCGGCTCTGCGCATATCGAGCTCGCTCTCGTTGAGTTTTACTTTTACTTTCAAAACGTCATTTTTCTGTTTTACGCCGTGTCGGTATGCCGATTCGACGGTGCGGAGCAATTCGGTCAGCAAGGAGTTGTAGGAATTCGCCACTTTCAGCAATTCGCCGGCTTTGACCACGTTTGCATAAGCCTTCGAAGTGGCGACAACGATTTCCGACTCGGTCAGCCGCTTGTTTTGTCGGTAAATGTTGTTGGCAAGTTTCGTCATGCGATATCCGGTTTGAATCTTGCCACCCATATATATCGGTTGCTCGATTTTGACGCCCGCCGATGCAAGCCAATCGACGTCGTATGAGAGTTTGAGCCCGGGAAATAGGGCATATTTGTCGGGCGACATTTCTCCGCCTTCGACAATCGGCAACTGCCCGCCGCCTGAGTCGTACGAGCCGTTGGCGCTGGTGTAGATGGCATTTCCCGTAAGCGATAGGTTGGGGAAGAAAAGCGCTTTGGCACTCTTTTGCTCATATTCGCCGGCGCTTAGGCTGTAGTTTGCCGACTCGATGCGCTTGTTGTTTGTCTTCGCCAAGTCGATGCATTCTTCGAGCGAAAGCCGAGTTTGCGCAACTGCGGTAATAGCAAGTCCGGCGAGGGTTGAAATTATTAATCTTTTCATTTCATTTTAATTTTAAAGAATAATGCATAAAGCACCGGCATAAATATCAGTGTGGCAACCGACGAGAATAGCAAACCGCCCATAATCGTTGCCGCCATCGACCCGAACATCGAATCGGTCAGCAGTGGTATCATGCCGAGAATAGTTGTGAGCGAAGCCATCATAACCGGGCGCATACGGCTTTGAGAACTCTTTAGCAACGCTTCTGACGGAGCGATGCCACTCTCCAATTGTATGTTGATTTCGTCCATTAGCACTATGCAGTTTTTAATCAGCATACCTACCAGACCTAAAGCGCCTACAATTGCGCAGAAGGTGAAAGATTGCTGTGTGAGGAGCATTGCCGACACGATGCCGATTGCCAATAGGGGAATGCAACAGATTATGATTATCGGCTTGCGGTAGTCTTTGAAAAGCATAATAAGAATGGCAATCATCAGCACAACGCCCAGCGGAACGTTTTCAAACAGGTAGTGCATCGTTTGCGTGCTTGCATCTTTTTCGCCCATCCATTTGAGCCCATATCCGTCGGGTAGGGGTATTTGCTCGATTTTCTCGGCAATGATAGTTCTCGCTTTTTCGGTTTCGTAGCCCGGCGCGGGTGAGCACATCACCGTCTGCGAGCGTTGCCCGTTGTAACGTGGCACAACCGGGGGTTCCCAGCGCACTTTTATGCCATTGCTTACCTGATTGAGCGGTGTCGTTTGGTTGATGGTTTCGATAATTTCATCCAAGTCGACTGTGCCTGAGCGAACAGCCATAATAGCATCTTTGTTGAGAACACCGTTAAGGTTGGGCAGTGTCGAGAATACCGGAACACTTTCAAGATTGTCCAACTTTCCGCCGTCGGGGTCGACGCACTTCAGATAGATGGTGTTTTTGTGAATTCCTTCGTAGAAATATCCGATAGGAATGCCACCCGCTGCCGTTAGAACCGACGTTGCTATGTCTTTACGCGAAAGCGATGACCGACGTGCCGAGGTCTGATTGTAGTCGATGTCGAGTACGGGTATTGCCGGTTCTCGGTCGGTTGTGGTCATAATCACTTCCGGAGCGTTGTCCATGATTGCGCGCGCCGAGTCGGCAAGTTGTTGAAGTACTGCCGGGTCGGGGCCGGTAAAGAGCGCCTCTATCGGATATTTCTTATACATAATGTTATAGCGCTTCAACTTGATGTAAGCATCCGGATAGAGCGCTTGCAGTTCTTGTTGGAGGCTGTCGATGTGCGATTCGAGCGACTTTGCCGACTTGAAGTTGATAATCAATTCGCCATACGAAAGCGATGGCGTAGCAATGCTTCGCACCAAGTTGTAGCGTGCCGGAGTGGCTCCGACCGACGTCGTTACATCACCGATATAGGGCAACTTCTGCAGGCGATGGCGAATGGCTTCAAGGTCGGCGACTACTTTATCGGAATTCGTCCCTTCCGGCAATTTGTATTCCATATAGAGTTGGTCGTACTCCATGTCGGGGAAAAAGCCGTGGCGCATAAATCGGTAGCCGTAACCGCTAAGTGCAACCAAGATTAATGCGATGACGATTGTTGCAACGCGATGACGCAGGCAGAATGTCAGGCTTTTGCGTAGCCATCGGTAGGCTATGCCTTCGCCAGCTGCTTTGCCATCGGCTGCTTTGTGTGTCTTTATCCAATTGTCTGACATCAACGGCACATGAACAAGTGCCAATACCCAACTCAGCATAAGCGAAACGGCGAGCACGATGAACAGGTCGCGAACATAGACGCCTGCCGTGTCGGGCGAAAGAAATACCGGCAAAAACGCAAGAATCGCTATCAGCGTAGCGCCAAGCAGCGGCATTGCCGTCTTTTTGCCGATACGCGTAAGTGCTTCTCGGCGCGGTAAGCCTCGGTTGAGATCTACCAAGATGCCGTCGACTATCACAATCGCATTATCGACAAGCATACCCATTGCCAAGATGAATGAAGCGAGCGACACGCGTTGCATCGACCCGTCGGCAAAGCCCAATATCAAGAAACTTCCGATGACGATTATTACCAAACTTATCCCGATAATCACGCCACTACGCCATCCCATAACAAGCATAAGTATAGCAACGACGATGACTACCGACTCAATCAAGTTGGTGAAAAACGTCGACAACGCATTGATGACGCGTTCCGGCTGATAGAACACCTTGTGGTATTCCACTCCGGCGCTGAAATGCTCCGATTTGAGTTCCGCCAATCGTTGCTCAACCAATTTGCCGACTTTGACAATGTCCGACCCCGACGAGGCGGCAATGGCAATGCCAAGCGCAGGCTCGTCGTTGAATTTCATCGAATTGCGTACCGGCTCGGCATAGCTGTCTTCAATAATTGCAATGTCCGACATGCGAAGTTGGTCGTCTTCATGACCCTGTATAATCATTTGCCTGATTTGCTCAACTTGCTTAAACTTGTCGGTCACCGTCACCCGTACCCGTTTGGGACCGTTGTCGTAGTAGCCCGTATAGTATATGCCGTTTTGACCGTTGAGCGTCGAAAGAATTTCCGCGGGCGATACTCCGAGAGTTGCCATTCGCTCCGGCAGCATTTCGATGTTGATGCACTCTTCGCGCTCGCCGTAAATCTGAACACGAGCAACGCCGTCGATGTTTGTCAACTCTCGTTGAATCTGTCGTGCGTAGTCGGAGAGTTTGCGCTCCTCTACACCATCGCCCGTCAGCGCATAAAACATTCCGTAAACCAATCCGAAATCATCTTGGACCGATACCGAAGTGCCGTCGGGCAACTTCGATTGGGCATCCGACACTTTTCGCCGCAGCATATCCCAACATTGCTCGATTTCGTCGTCGGGAACCGTACGTTTCATCTCGACTTGGATAATAGCCATATCGTTGTACGACCAACTGCTGATGTTGTCTACTTCGCCAATCGTGCGGATGTTTTTCTCCAGCGCCTCCGTTACCTCCATCTCCATTTCGTGCGCCGACGCGCCCGGGCGTATGGCTACTACCATCGCCGTCTTTACCTTGATTTCCGGGTCTTCGAGTTTACTCATCTTGTAAGCCGAAAACAAGCCACCGACGAGGAGCACGGCAAGTAAAAAGTAGACCAACTTTTTATTGTCGAAAGCCCATTTGCCTAAGTCTATCATAGCAATCCTCCCACGTTAGTTTTGCTTATCGGAGCAAGGCGTTCTACGGTTTGACCGTCAGAGAGTTTGTGAACCCCCGACGTAACAATCTCGTCGCCTGCCTTAATCCCTGATTTGATGACGGCATTTCCCTTCGTGTCAAGCCGTTCGACCTCGATTTGTTGTCGGCGTATACTGCCGTTGTCGGCGTTGAAAAGCCAAACAAAACTATTGCCTTCATTTTCGAAAATAGCCGACGATGGTATCTCGATGGTGCTGCTGACCGCAACGTCAGCTTGCGAAAGACGCACCATCGCATTCATTCCCGGCGAAAGTCGATTCGACAAGCCGTTAGGCACGGCAAGTCGCACCGTATAGAGCTGGTTGGCATTCGCCGCCGGTGATATACTTATAAGTTTCAAATCGATGGTCTTCGCTTCCAAGAAGTCGAACGACGTAGTGAACGACGTGAAATTACCTCGATTGACGTACGTCGATGCCGGAATGTTGATTTCAATCTCAAGACTGTTGTCGGTAATTATCGACACAATCGGCATACCCGCACCCAAAACCGATGCCGGGTCGTAAAAGCGCTTCTTGACGGTGCCGCTAAAAGGCGCATAGATTTTCGTATCTGCCAACTGGTCTTTGGCATATTTGTATTTTGCTGAAATTTGCTGCAATCCGTAGCGCGCCTTGTCGTAGTCGCCGGCGGTAGCCACACTGTCGTTGTAAAGCGCAATGACACGTTCGGCTTCCGACTTGATTTTGTAATACTCCGCCTCGGTTGCAGCCAGTTGCGTCCGGTAGTCGGTCGGGTCAAGTTCGGCTATGATTTGCCCTTTCCTGACCTTGTCGCCCTCGTCAACATAGACCCGAGCAAGCGTTCCGCTCACTTTGAACGCCATATTAACTTCCTCCGAGGCTTTTACTCTTCCCGGAAAGTCGGCAGTTGGTGCTGATGCATCACTTCCAACCGTGATTGTCTCAACCTTAACAAGCCTTACCTCCTTCTCTTCTTTTCGGCAAGACTGCATCGCCAACGCCAAAATGATTGTTGCACAAATTGTTAGAAAAATTCCTTTCATAATATAGCTGTTTCTCTTCTGATTTATCACAAAATTATCATTATTTGACGATTATGCATATATAAATAATTATCGATTATTGTACGATTTGTACTTTTTTTTGAAAATTAATATCTCAAAAATTTGTGTAATTGACAACAATTAGTTTCATTTGCATCGAATAAAGTCAAAAATATATGATAGAAGACCCAAAAATCGAATTATTTGACGTCACCGGGGAAAACGCACAAGCACAAAATATGTTGATTTGTCTTGAACGAAACGGTTTTCTCCTTTGTCGTCGTGGCTCAATTGCTTTGAAAATAGACGACAAAACCTACACGGTAAAAGCCGGCGACCTTTATATCTATACCGCTTTTTCGCAGACATGCGTAGAAAGTTTCAGCGACGATTTGGAAGGAGTGGCAGGTTCTGCCGATTTCGACTTCGTACTTGCCTCGCTTGAGTCGATTTCAAACACACAAAGCCACGTTTATATCCGCTTCCATCCGTGCGTGACGCTATCACCCGAGCAGTACAATCGTATCGAAGAATTGTTAGTGTCCATTCGCCTCCGCAAAGACATCGTTAGCCCCCTGAGCGTCTCCATAGTATCGGCACTGGTGACAGCTTTCTGCTATGAGGTAGTCGACGCATTCATTGCAAATACACCTGTGCCCATAATGCAGCAAACCCGTAAAGACAAAATATTCCAGAAATTTTTGATAGCGCTCTATAAGCATTATTCCGTGCATCGCGATGTGAAATATTATGCAGACTTGTTAAACCTCACGCCGCGCTATTTCTCCACCTTGATTCGCCAAGTATCCGGACGTACCCCCATCGATTGGATTTCGCTCTTTGTTATCATCGAAGCCAAGCGGTTGTTATCCAATCCCAACATCAGCGTCAAAGAAGTAGCCAATAGGCTCAACTTCTCCGAGCAGTCATTCTTCGGCCGCTATTTCAAGCAGTACACCGGCTACTCTCCCTCGGACTACAAATCGCAAACAATCCCCAAAAACAAGTAATAGTGTCCTCTATGGATTCTAACCGAACTTTCACCCTTGTGGGTTAAGTATTTGTTGTTTGTCAGGTGGTCGGGTGTTTTGCCGAATCCTGCTGTGTCCTACAAATTTTTGTGTCTTTTGTCAATGTTTAGAGTTGTTATAGGTTGAGTTGTATTCAATATGCTATGTAGCCTTCTTGGTCGTAGCAACGATGGTGTTTGTTGATTAGGTTTATCAGCCTTTGCAGGGTGGGGATGTCGCTTTTGAGGCTGTTGAAACGTCGGTACTGGTTTTCGTACCGATCTCGGGAGCCTTGGGATAGTCTTTTTTCTATATCGGATGGGACGAGGAATGATGAGCGCTCTCCCAAATGTGCATAAAACTCGGAAAGGAATATGTTGATGCCGGCAAGATCAAAATCTCCAAAATGGACATAATTGTTGGGGATTTGCTTTAGCCAAGTGACGAGGTCGGAGGATTGTGGGTAGCGTGATACGAAAAGCAAGCGCTTGTTGGCTATGGTCTGCTCAAAGAGGTGCCGTTGTTGACGTATCAACCTAAAGTTTTCCATATTTTCTATGCCTACAACTATAACATCATCCGGGATAGAGAAGTCGTGCCAATCGGCAACAAATAGGAAACTGCCTTCTTGTGGATTGACCACGAATTCTTGTTCGTGCAAACGACAGTTGATGGCTTGATATGAGTTGACGGGGAAACCCGGACAGGAACGGACTGCAAGCAGTTTGGAGTTGCCTGAGATAGCAGCCTGTTCGGCACGTGACACGTCTTCTGACATCAACGTAAGTCGCATTTGTTCTAAATCGTTAAGCCTTTCGTCAATGGCGGGTAGGGCGCTACAGAGCGTTTCGGGATGAGGTGCACGAAGTGTTCGGCGACTGCCGTGAGATGTGTTGATTAGTATTCCTTCGCGCAGCAGTTCGTCTACCCAATCTCCTCGTAGTTGGCTTGCGGGCAGTGTCTCTCCGTTGCGAAGTCGGATGAGTTTGTCGATGAGCGTAATTGTGATTTTCATTGCTGAGATATAAGTTGGTGGATTACGGTTTTCGACTTGCTGTCTTTTTCCAATAGATAAGTGTATCGGTAGTCGGTCACGTTGTAGGTGGTTGGGGAGGAGTTGATAAGCAATATGTTGCGGGCATTTGCAAAATCGAGAATTCCTTTCACGTTTTGCGGATGTAGCTTGCCTATCTCGTCCATCATACAATGTATGCAGAAGTCGCCGAACTTTCGGCTAACTTTTTCTTTGAACACGTTGATAAGCATAATGTTGATCATTGCTTTGACGAGTGTGTCTGTCCCCTCGCTGCCGACGTGTGATAGCTTGTCTGCCCAACCTGTGTCGTTGTCGTTCTCTATGATGCGGAACTGTAGTTGAAATAGCTCGGATAGTGTCAGGAATTGTCGTTGCGGATTGTTGGTGAGCGATTTCATAAAGTCGAGTAGGTGACCTACAGCCTTTTGGTTTATCTCCTCGCGATCTGTAGTGGCGAAGATATTCATTTCATCACCCATAGCAAACTGGTTGTCGTCGTGGAACTCCTTGATTCGTTTCAACAGCTGGACCATCTTGTCGGTCGACGGCACGGAACGTAGTGCTATCAATTTGATAACGCCGACGAAGTTGCGTTCGCGGAAGTCGTTATTTATGTCTTGAATGATTTTGTCGACGTCTGACTCATGTCGTGTCAATTCGCCCATTTCTTTCGACACCCGGGCAAGTATATCCAAATAGCGCTCGCTGGTTCTGCGGCGGTATTCTTCAATCTTGTTGTCGTTGATGAAGTCGTCGAGATTATTGGCAAAGTCCAAATAATCTTCGTCGAGATTTAGTTCTATATTGAAGTTAAAGGTGTTCTTGGCTGAAAAGTTTCCTTTGAACACGTTTACACTCTGTTTGAACTTGTTTTGGTCGCTTTGTTGCGACACGATGATGCTTGTAAGCTCGTCAACGGTTTTTCCCGGAGTGAGTAGCGTCTTTTTCTCTTTTACATCTGCGTACATAGGCGGGCAGAGATGCTCGTCGGCGGTGAATTTTTCAACTCTTTCCAGTTCTTCTTCTATGCATCGCTTTTCGTCGCGTCGCTGATTGAGATCTTTTTCGATGATGTCTATTTGTTGCTCGTATTTCTGTTTGCGTAGGTCATATTTTTCGTTGAGTTGCATGAGCTTGTCGGAGAGCGCCTTCTTCTTGTTCTTGAGGTTATCTTCTTGGTCGAAAAGTTCCTCACAGTCTCGGCGATAGTCGTAGACTAACTTGCGATGATTTTCGATGTATTTTAGTTCACTCTCTGCTGAGAGTATTTTTGTCTTGCAAGCCTCTACCAAATGTGTATCTGCGCCACGACCTTTCAGTTCGTCTTCTTCTTGTTGCTTAAGTTTTTGCAGTTCTTCTTTTACTCCTTTCTCTTTTAATTTGGTTTCTGCATGTATCTCCGTCACACGCTCGGTATAGTTTTTCTCGTTATTCTTTTTAGCTTCGTCAAATTTCTTTTGTGCTTCGGTTTTCTGCTTTTGTTTTTCGGTATTTAACTTGTCTACATCTTTTTGTGCTATGGTCATGCGGTGAGCTAACTCTTGTCGGCGGTTGTTTAATTCCGACTGTCGTTGTTCAATAATATTTTTGCCTTTCGCTTCAAAGTCGTCGAATTGAACACGGATAGCCTTTTGTTGTTGGGGGATGTTGTCAAGATTTATCACCGCAAGCGACTTTTGCTCTCGGAGTTCCTTCATCTTCGGACTAAACTGATGTTTCAAGTTTTCGATGGCCTTATCACTTTCCGCAAAAAGTTTTAATAGCTCTTTCTTGATAGTTTCCCTTTTGCTTTCAAGATCTTCTTTCTCTTCTTGCAGTTGCTTGGGTTTTCTTACGTTTAGCGGAAGGTCGTCAAGGTATAGACTAACACCAAAGAAAGAGTTTCTGTCGGATTTCTGTGGATGCAAGCCTGTCTGATAGAGCACGTTCCCTTCGTCGATAACTTTTCCTATGTTATTCTCCCAGTCCTTTTTGTTTTCTTCAAGCCATTCAAACAGAGAGCCTTTCGTTCGGTCGAGAATCTCGTTGATTTCTGAAATTTGCTTTTCG
The DNA here is from genome assembly GCA_029224905.1 of Bacteroidales bacterium. Classification (GTDB taxonomy): domain Bacteria; phylum Bacteroidota; class Bacteroidia; order Bacteroidales; family Muribaculaceae; genus Limisoma. Next base: position 755 of record JAQXVL010000004.1, on the reverse strand, counting down.
AGCGAATCCGATTGTGCTTGTTTTTCATCTATTTGACGTTGATAGTTTGTTTTTGTTTCAGATTCAAGCTTATCGTATTCTGCTTGCAGACGGTCTATCTCCGCCGTTTTTGAAGCGACAACTCCTGAAAGTTCTTTCTCTTTTATGCTTAGTTCGTTCAGTTGCTTGGTCAGGTTGTCTTTTTCCTCTTTGAACGGATTGAGATACTTTAGTTTCAATAGCTCTTTGTCACAATCGTTCTGCTCCGACTTTATGCTTTCTATCAAAGCAGAAGCAGTGGCTATCTTATCGGCAAAAGCGCATTCAATCTCCGAGAGTGCTTTGTCGTAGTCGTTCAGAAGCCGTTCGTCTGCATCTTGTTTGGCTTGACCTTCTGAAAAAATACGTTCCTGCTGTGCGTGTTTAAAAGTTTCCAATTCGTTCTCGACGTTTTGACGAATTGCCTTATATTTTATCGTGACGTCGTTGAATTGTGCAGTTAGCTCAGAGAGTCGTTCTTTGAGCGAGTCCAGTTCTGCTTTTAAGGATTGCTCCTTGTCGCAACGTTTGATTACTTCGTCAATTTGCTCTTTGTCGTAGAAGTCGCGACGTTCTTTCAGCCGTTTTAATTTGTCGTTTACAACACCTTGCTGTTGATTAAGACTCGTTTTTTCGGCATCATATTTATTTCGGAGTTCTTTGAGCAATCGTCTCTGCCTATCTTGATCTTGAACAAGTTTTTCTATCTTATCAACGATAAGCGGAAGTCGCTCTCG
>JAQXVL010000003.1 GCA_029224905.1 Bacteroidales bacterium | reverse complement strand
GCTGCGGTGGCGGTTGATGCTATCAGCAAGATGGCTGACAATGTGATTCTTGCATAAATGAGCGGTATAAAGTGTGGTACTTTCATTGCGTGAAATTTGTTTATAATTTGGAGCGCAGGTTTGTATTTTAACTACAAAAGTACGCAATAGTCGGAACATTACCCCCTTTTTCAATTGTTAAAGTTTGTAAAATTGTATAATTTTCCTTACAATATGGCGCAAAAAAAGCGCCGGGGAGGCGCTCTTAATGAAAAAACTCTTTTGCTGTGTATTTACTGCCTGCTTCAAAACAGGCTCTTAGTTATCTATGTCAACAAGGTTGAAGTCGTTGTCGAATTTGAGTTCGAGGCGGGTCGACAATTCAACTTCGTAGCCGCGGCGGTCGCGGTCGATTTTGATGATTTTTGCCTCCGGATAGTTGTTTTGCACCAGCTTGATGATTTGTGTGGGCACTATTGCCGCGGACACTTCCGGTCGGCATTCAACTTCGGTCCATTCGCCGCGGCGGTCGAAGTCGACCGAGTTGCCTGATGCGAATTTCACCTCATAAGTGTTGCCGGTCACTTCTTTATCGATGGTGACGAGCATAGGCTTTTCGGCGGTGAAGTACTTTTTGACGAAAGTCTGAGCCACGTTGGGCAGGTCGGCCAATTTCGCCGGGCGGTCGTTGCCTGCGCAAGCCGAGAATGCCATCAGTGTGCTAACGATTAGCGTTGCATAGATTGTAGGGATTTTGATAAATGCTTTCATCTGTCTATATGTTTTCTATGAAAACACATTTCGGGCGTATATTGTTTAAGACCAAATAATTAAATATGCTTAAAACGGATAGCCGATTGCGAGGTTGAAGGCGAGGCTTTTGCGGAAGGATTCCATGTTGTAGTAGCCCGATTTCGAAGTTTGGTAGGGTAGGTGAAGTCCTACGCCGAGGTCGCCGCGGACAACTATCATACCCATATCGAAACGCAGTCCCACGCCGGAGCAGAGCGCCAGGTCGCGGAAGAAGTCTGACGAAAGTTTTGCGCCGGGGCGTTGCGGGTCGTCGGAGAGTAGCCAGATGTTGCCGGCATCGACGAATACGGCGCCTTTGAGCATCGAAATGATGGGGAATCGCCATTCGAGGTTTGCTTCGAAGCGGAATGTACCGGTCTGGTCGTAATAGCCTGAGCCTGACGACTCCGAGTGATAGCTTCCGGGGCCGATGCTACGCACGGCGAATGCTCGCAGTGAGTTAGCTCCGCCGACGTAGAACATTTCAGTGTAGGGCACTTCCTTAGAGTTGCCGTATGCGTGTGCTGCGCCGAGGAATAGCCGTCCGACGAGGCGATTGTCGGCGGTGCCGATGCGGTGTGAATAGACCGCCTGCACTTGCGCTTTAACGAATTGCGAGAAGGGCAAGCCGAAGAGCCGTTTGTCGCTGCCGGCGCCGGTTGCTTCCCAGATGCCCGACAGGAAGTTGCCGCCTTCGACAACCGACGCTTGAAGCGTTAGCCGTCGGCGTGCTTGTCGGCGAGGTCCGAACGTGCGGTCGTAGGTGTAGGTGTATGCCATTTTGGCTATGAATTGGTCTTGAAAACTGAGCGCGATGGCTTTGTTTTCCGCCATTGTTTGGTCGAACTGCGGCGTTGTGCTAAGCAGTTTGTTGTAGCGAAGGTCGATGGGCGTAAATTGGTTCTTGGAGTAGCGCGAAGCCATCCATTCGTAGCCGAATCCGGTGTTGAGTTGCACCATTTTGAAGAAGTGAGGGCGATTCATAATGTCGCCGCCGAGGTTGACGCGCGTCCAACTGAGTTCGCGGCGTATGGTTTTCAAAAATTTTGGTGCAATAAGCCTTGGGAACGCCAGTTCGGCATTAAGTCCGAATTCGTAAGAGTTGAAGTCGCTGCGGTTTTTGCCTTGTTCGATTTTTCCTATTTGCCATTCGTAGGCGAGGTCGGCTTTTATGGTGAGCCGTTCGGCGCCGCCAAACATATTTCGATGAGCCACGGCAAACGATACGCCCGGGCCGAGATAACTGTTTGATTTCGAGGAAAGGTTGAGCTCGAGTTGGGTGGTCAAAGGCTTGTCGAAACGGCAGGTTATCTGAGCGTTGAGGGTGTCCGATTTTACGCTGTCGAGGGGCGTGAGGTCGAGTGCAACGGAGTTGAAAATGCCGAGTCGCGACAGGTAGGCTTGAGTGTTGGTGATTTGTCGCATTTTTACGACGTCGCCGGTTTTAAAGGTGATGCACGACGGGATGAGGTCCGGACGGAGTTTTGCCGGACGCATACAGACGACGTCGCCGCTTTTGGTATGAATCGTGTCGGGATGTCCGGTGTCGTCGTTGCGCAGAATGAGTGTCGACACGTTGCCGAATTTATACTTTCGTGTAGCCGCCTCGACGACGTCGGGGCTGTAGACGAGTCGAAGTGCGATGCCGTCGGAGATTGTCGAATCTGCCTCAAACGTAAGAAATTCGGGTCGGAAATAGTAGTAACCTTGATTGCGCAGTCGGTTTGTGATGCGCGTTCGAGCAATCGATAGCGAGTCGATGCAGAACACTTCTCCCGGACGAATTGCGGCGTCGCGTCGGGCGTATGTGTTGACAAGCGAGTCGAGTTGGGAGTCGGAGTCGGGGAGCAGCCGAAGTTCGGTGATTCGCTTTGGCGGGGCTACGTTGACGAAATAGTCGACGCGTGCTTTGCGTTGGTTCTTTTTGTTGTAAAGGAGTTCGTACGACGCGGTCGAGCCGAAATAGCCGTTGCGACCGAGCATTTCTTCGACCATTTTCATTCGCAGGTCGGGGCGTACGTCGGAGATGAGCACGGGCTGCTCGGAGAATTTGCGGTAAATCCATCCTTTGAGCCCCTTTGCATCGTCTTGCCAATGGTTGTAAATCCACAGTCCGACGGGAAGCGGCCAGCGCACGTATGGCGAATAGAGCGAATTGTTGGCGGGCACGTTGATGGTCGATTTAATGTTGTCGACCACGCCGGAAGGCACTTCGACGGTGTCGGGGACGTTGATTTTGAGGTGTTTTACGCCGGTGTAGAGCACTTCGTCGTCGGCGAGTCGCGAGGTGGTGTGGCACGATGTCAGGGCTGCGCAGAATGCCGCGCAGACGACTACTATCGACAATATGTGTTCTATTCGGGTCATTATTCGGTTGTGTTAATTGAGTCGAGTTTTACTGTTTGTCGGTCGCTGACGGGCTGTTTGCGGCGCTTGAAAATGCGGAAAATGTCGCGAATCGACGAGATGTTGCGTTTCCAAACGAAGCCGCCGCCCATCTCGGTGATTTCGCCTTCGAGGATGCTTTCGTACTCGGTTTTGCGGTAGAGTTTGAAGGCGGTTGTGCCCGATTTGTTGAGTTTGTATTCAAATGAAACGTCTTGGAAGAGGTTTTGTTCGAGATTGTCTTGCGCCGATTCGCCGGTGGAGTAGTTGCCGCCCACGGAAATTACAAAGCGGTCGTTGAAACTCTTCGACACGCTGTACGACCAACTCGTTTCGGTCGATTTGTCGTCGCCGGTGGCTGTGTCGTAGCGGTCGACGCCAAGCGAGAAGTCGACGCCGGGTACGTTGTTCGAAATCCAGTTGTTGAGCGACTTCTGGAGGAATGAGTATGCCAAATTTTCTGCGGAGAGATTCGATGCCGTTTTTGTCGATTCGCCGCTGTAGGAGCCGTAGAGCAGGAGGTTCATGGCTTGCTGCGAGCGTTGTTCGGCAGTCATTCCGCTCAACTCATTGGCTACGGTCATGTCGCTTTCGGTGGTTACGTCGAAGTTTATTCCGAGAGTCTTGAGCGAGCCGTCAACTTTGAGCGTGATGTCGAACGGCACCATCCGCGAACTTTCGTTAGAGGTTATGTTTGCTTTGACGGTGTTGACGGCTTTGATGTTGAGTTGTGGGTTTAGCATATCGCCGGTCCACGACACATCGGAGCCGTCGACGAAGTCGAATTTCTTTTCGCCAATCATAGGCACGTTGTAGCGCGCCATTCCGTCGGAGAGCACGTAGCGCCCGGTCATTCGGCTGTCGCCTTGGTAGGTTTGGTAGTAGTTGAGCGTGCCGGAGCCGTTGATTTGTACGCGGTCTTTGCCGTCGGGCGACAGGTAGACGGCAAATTGTGCGTTCGGCTGGAGCGTGACGGTGGCATTGATGCGCATTGCAAAAGGTTGCTCGACGATGGTGTCGGCAGCCGCTGTTTTGCCGTCGTCGGCGAAACGCACAAACGTAACGACGTTGCTGCTTGCCGATTCCGCAAGGCTCTTTATGTCGGTCTGCATAAGGTAGGTGACGTTGCTTGCCGACAGAATTGTCATGTTGAGGTTTGCGTTGAGGCGATTAATGTAGCCTTGCAGCGAAGCGTCGATGTCGGCGAAGCATTTTCCGAACACTTCCGACGTGCCGGTCTTTTTGCCGTCGATGAGTTGCACGTTGCGCCCGCTGATGTCGAGGTCGGTATACATTTTGTTGAACGGCAGCAGATTTACGTAGCCGTCGATGGTCAACGGGTTGCCTCCGCCGGCGCCTTGCAGGTCGAAACGGTCGAAGCGCAACACGCCGTTGTCGAAAGGTATTGCTACGGTGTCGAGTGCGAATTTTGCGCCATAGGTTTTGAGTGCCACCGTTGCCGAATCAAGTTGCAGATAACCGCCGAGTTGCGGATTGTCGAACGTTCCGTCGAACGTGATTCGGCTATCGAGGTAACCGGTAAGGGCTAACGTGTTTTGCGGGAAGAAAGCGTTTGCAACGGCGAGCGGCAACCGTTGTGCGTCTAACTTCATCTTATAGTACGTCGTGTTGAGGCTGTCGAGCATGACGCCGCGAATCGAGCCTACGTTTTGGTTGTCGATGCTCAGCCCGATGCGAGCGGCAATGTTGCCCGACTCTTCGACGTAGCCGGCGCGTGCATCGATGCCGATGTCGCCGATGCGATACTTGCCGCGGCGAAGTTCGTCGATGTTGATTTTGCCGTTGCCCCAGATGTATTTCTCGTTGTAGCTGAGCTTCATATTTGCATTAATCGTACCGTCGATTTCAGGTGCGAAAGGCGACAGCGACAGCCAGTCTTTGATGCGAATAGCAGCCATCTCGACGTTGATGCCGTTGTGTTTGCTGTCCTTGCGGTCGGTGATGCTTATTCGGCTTCCGTCGGCTGTCGATGCCTGCAGATTTGCTCTTATCGACTTGCCGGAGAGGTCCATTTCGATGAAATTGTCGGGGTTGATTGTCCATTGCTTGGCGGCAATTGTCGGATTTTCCGGATATAGGCTAAGCCGCATCAACGAGTCTTCCATAGTTACGGATGCTCCGACGCTGAAGCCGTCGATGCCCAGTCCGTTTTCTTGCGAAAGATATGCCGTACAGCGATTGCCCGAAATCGAGCCGCTCATGTTTGCGTATTTGAAAAGTTTTGTGTTGTCGAGCGAGTTGCTTGTGCGGAGGTCCCAGAAGAGGCTGTCGTTGCGCGTATATCCCGACAGGCAGACCGAGTCGACGGTTACGCCGCCGGAGGATACGCCGAAAGCGTCGGCATCGAAGGTGATTTCGTCGCGTTTTGCCATGTCGAGGACGAATCGGCTGTATTCCATGCCCGATGCTTTGAGATATTGCGCCATTATGTTGCTCTGTCCGGCAGTGCCTTTCAGATTGAATTGCGGCATAGAGTTTTTGAATGCGGCAACGTCTATGCTGCGATTGTCGATGGCTTGCGTCAATGTCTGCACGCAGCCGCCGAAGGCATCGAGCCACGCCATAAGTCCGGATGCCGATGCGAAATTGAGGTCGAGGTCGCCGTTGCGCAGCGCGATGTCAGTAGCCTCCGGCGACGAATCGAAGTTAAGGTTAAGTTGGTCGATTTCGTAGTTGTCGGAGCCCATGTTGAGGCGTACGTCGGTGAAATCGGTTTTCCCTCTATAATGCTCGGCGCGCACATCGGCAAACAGGTCGGCAGTGACCGCCATTCGTCCGCCAAAGGGCGTCGGCGTGAATCCTAACATCATCAAGTCGATGTCGTTGAGGTTGCTTTCCAGGCTTATGTCGTAAACGTCGGGTGCTATTGAGCCGGTGAGCGCCAGGTCGAACGCCATGCCGGGACACATCGAGTATGCCATCAGTTCGACGTTTCCGTCGGCGATGAGCGCCTCGGCGCTTATGTCGTGCAGCGTTTTGTCGGCAACGGCAATCGAATCGACGCGGCATGACATTTGTCCGTTCATCGTGTAGAGGTCAAAGCCTTTGACGTCGGCAGTCAGCGAGCCGGAAACGGCGCCTATGCTGCCGGATGGCATTATCGAGCGCACGTCGAAGCCGGCAAGTCGGATGTCGGCATTCGTCTTGTCGGCGCGCATGTTCCAGCTTCCGTCGGCGACAATCTTTCCGCCGTTGGCGGTGCCTCGTAGTTTTGCGCTTAGCGTCGATGCCGCATAGCGAGCGTCGGCGGCAAGGCTGACTCTCGGAATGCGCAGCGACGATGGAAGCACACCGAGCCGTCGAGCCACGACGTCGCCTCCGGTAAGTTCGCCGCGAAGATTCAGTTCGGCTGCTAATTTGCGGCTGTCTGTGGGATTGCTCACAGAGCCCGTTGTGCGCAGTTTTGCTATCTTGTCGATGGTCAATGCCAATTCGTTGATGCTGATTTTTCGGCTGTCGCCGCTTGCTTTCAGCGTCAGTTCCGCCGGAGTGGTCCGCGACACGGCTTGCAGCATCGGGCGCAAGTCGGGCATCGCCTTTCCAACCTCTTCGAGCGACACAGAAGCACCTAAAGCTACGTCGACCGTCCAGTCGTCGAAGTTCTGCATGTGTGCGTCAAGGTTAAGGTGTGAGGAAAGCGTTTCGAGGCGTATGTTGTTGACGTTCAGCGCTGTGTCGCTCATTTCCACCAATCCGTTGAGGCTGTATAGCTCCAACCCCGAGCGCTCGCGTGCGCTGATGTCGACGATGGGAACCCTGATGGTTGCGCCGCGGTTGTAGAAGTCGTCGACGGCAATGTTTATGCCATCAGCTTTAATATAGTCCATACACAGACCTTCCTGCGGGCGGCTTGAGTGCATACGGTATAGAGCGGTTGCGGAGGTTAGTCGCAGCGAGTCGGCAACCACAGTCCATTCTATTCCGTCGGTCGGCTTGACGGTGTCGACAGGGCAAAGCCGAGCGAACGCCGTAGCCTCTTCGGGCGTGGGGTAGACGTAGTCGGCGCTTAGCGAATCGATATTAACGCTGCCGACGGATACTTTCCCGACCGCCAAGTTTAGAGCAACTTTATTGATTTGTGCGCGAGGCACAACGATGTCGAGCGAGTCGATGGTCGGCATCATTGCCATCTTATAGTGCACGTCGGAGATGTCGATTTTTGCGACATCGATAGTCCAATTATTCTTGCTTTCCGTAGTGTCTTCAGGCTCTTCCGTTTTAGCGTGGCGTCGGTCGATGCCGAGCGCAACGTCGCCACCGCCCACGCTGAGCGATTCCGCTTCGATTTGCCCGGTTATGAGTTTCAGTTTGCATCCGTCGAGACTGACGTTGTCGACCCTTGCTTGCAGCGAAGTGATGCTGTCGGCGGTTGTCATGCCCAGGCGCACGCCTTTGCCTTCAAGGTGACGTACCACAACGTCGCCCATCAGCAATGGCAGAATCCGCGCTTCGACTTCGGCACTCGATGCCGCTGCCAGCGTGTCGCCGGTTTCGGCAACCGTCAAGCCGGCGATTTTCAGCGTTAGCGGAAACCCGAGTCGTGCGTCGTCGACGTCGATTTTCATCGTCGTTGAGGCTTCGATACGCTCGATTACCGACGCCAACACAAACCGAAATACCGCAGGCACGTAGAGCAATGCCGGAAGCATAGCAATGAGCGCCACCACGATGCCTGTAATGCGCACCGCACGTCGCACGCCGCTCACCGCTTTCCGCTTCGGCTTGCTTTCGTCTTGCTTGTTGGTGGCTTCGGTTGTCATGTTGCTAATGTTTTGTAAAATAAGAAATTAGCGCGCCAAAGATGGCTCCTGCTGCATCGGCTGCAAAATCGAGCACGTCGGCACTTCGTCCGAGTTGCATAGCGCCTTGAAGTATCTCAATCAATCCTCCGTAAGCGGTCGACAGTGCGAATGCCGCTGCGGCGATTATTAACGATTTTTGCCGACTCAAGTCGCGGTTGAGGCACCATGCCAAGACGAGAAACATCAGTCCGTGGACCACCTTGTCGGCGCCGTCAAACAGCGGCATCGGAGGCTCCGGCAACGGCGATGGCACGAGTGTCAGATAAGCAATTGCAGCAATCACCACAACGCTCATCAGCCATCGCGGCACCATTGACAATATCGGTTTGGTTGCTTTCATATTGCTAAATTAGTGCAAATCGAGGGAAAAACCAAACGAAACGACCTTTTCATTTGGAAAATAGCCGAGAAAGCATTAATTTCGCACATTATTAAGCCCAAAATTGAATTAGATATGAATGAGAATCAAACCCCTGAGGAATACCGTGATATTTGCCCTTTTACCGATGAAGAGTTTGCCGGAAAGATGGCGGCAACGGTCAAAGAACCGGGTTTTAAGCATGCCATACTGTGGGTAATGCCTGACGTCGACTATGACGCTTTTTGCGCTCAATTGCTTGCCATCAGAGGAAAGGAAGAGTTCCAAAAAAAGGTGATGCGCCCGTTCTTGGAAATGCTTTCGGCAAAAACCACCAAAGGAATCAGCGCCGACGGTATTGATAATATCTCCTACTCTCAAGCCTATACGATGATAACCAACCACCGCGACATCGTTCTCGACGCCTCGCTGCTCAACTTGTCGCTCTTGCGCGCCGGAAAACGTACTACCGAGGTGGCTATCGGCGACAATCTGCTCATCTACGATTGGATTACCAACTTGGTGCGACTCAACAAGAGCATCGTGGTGCACCGCAGCGTCGGTATGAAACACGCTCTCGAGGCTGCTCAGCAACTGTCAGGCTACATCCGATTTGCAGTTACCGAGAAGAAAGAGTCAGTATGGATTGCACAACGTGAAGGTCGTGCAAAAGATAGTAGTGACCTAACTCAGGAGAGCCTTGTCAAAATGTTGTCGATTGGTGGTCCGAACGACACGCTTAGCAATATTCTCGACCTTAACATAATGCCCGTGGCAATTAGTTATGAGCTTGACCCGAACGACTATCTCAAGGCTCGCGAGTTCTTGCTCAAGAAGAAAGACCCGTCGTTCAAGAAAACTCAACGCGACGACCTGTTCAGCATGGAAACCGGTCTGCTCCAAAACAAGGGCCACGTTCATTTTCAATTCACGGAATGTATCAATCCGGAAATCGAACGCCTTGCCGGACTCGACCGCCACGAGCAACTCCTCGGCGTGTGTGAAGCCATTGACCGCCATATCCACGCTAACTACCACTTATACCCGTGCAACTATATTGCCTACGACCAGCGTATGGGCTCCGACGAGATGCGTAGCCGTTACTCCGACGACGACCTTCGCTCGTTCAACGATTACCTCGACGGACAACTTGCCAAGGTGCAGAAAGAAGTCGATTTCCCGTTGGCTGACGACGATTACAAGTTTATGCGCGACATGATGCTCGTGATGTATTCGAATCCGGTTGTCAATAAACGCAAACTTGTAGAGGTTTAATGAACTACTTTGCGCTTGTAGTCATTATATTGTTTGTCGCCTCTTTGATTGTAGACAGCCAAGTCTACAACCGGCTTTTTGTGCGGTCGCTGCGTAAGTGTGCGCTAACCTACTCAGTGGTAAGTGTTTTCGTATTAGCTGCACTTCTGCTTGCAATAGTATTTACACTATTGCGAGCCGACATTCCGCAGGCTGTGTTGGGTTGGGTATTTTGCGTGGCGCTTGCCGTGTTGCTGTCGAAGTTTACATTAGGTATAGCGTTGCTACTTGCGTCGATTCCGAAACTTTGGCATGGCAATTCGTGGCGCAGCGTGCGACGAGTAGGTGTAGTGCTTGCTTTTGCCGTTATAGGCTATTTTGTCTACAGCGCTGCCGTGACGTCTCGTCGCATCGAAGTGGTTGACGCGGAGTTCGCCTCCGAGCGCATCCCCGCCAAGTTCGACGGCTACCGCATTGTCCAGTTCAGCGACTTGCATGTCGGAATGTTTGCACGGTCGGGTAAGTTTGTCGACCGTCTTGTCGATTATATTAATGCGCAGCAGCCCGATTTAATCGTCTTTACGGGCGACATCGTAAACTTTCGCACCGCCGAATTGCACCCATTTATCAAGTTGATGCAACGACTACACGCTCGCGATGGCGTCGTTGCCGTGACCGGAAATCACGACTATGGCGACTATGCTCGTTGGAAAACCGAGCAGGAGCGTGTGCAGAGTTTTGACGAATTGATGACGCTTATGACCGATTCGCTCGGTTGGCAAGTGCTTAACAACCGCAGCATTGCTCTTCGTCGGCAAAACGACAGCATTGACATCGTCGGAGTCGAAAACTGGGGCGAGCCTCCTTTTAAGCAATACGGCGACCTCGATGCCGCTTTGGCTAACGTGTGCGACACGACATACACAATCTTGTTGAGCCACAATCCGCGACATTGGGATTGCGAAGTTGCCGGCAAAACCAACGTCGACCTCACCTTGTCGGGGCACACGCACGCAATGCAAACCCGATTCGGCAGTTGGTCGCC
>JAQXVL010000002.1 GCA_029224905.1 Bacteroidales bacterium | reverse complement strand
TGAAGAATGCGACATCAACATCACGGCAGTGCCCGTCTTCCAAGGCGACGAAGTGCCCGAAGATGTCAGCGATATGATTGTTACCCGTCTGACCAATGCCGCAGCAACAAGCGGAGTCGTTGGCAGCGACAACAGTCGTTTCTTCCTCACGGCAAAATTCAACAACAGCTTTAAAGACATTTTGGCAGGTCCGCCGCAACAGACAGCCGTAACAACTCTCGTTACGCTCTATATCGGCGACGTTGTCGACCGCAAAGTGTTTGCTTCGCAGAGCTTCGAGCTCAAAGGCGTAGGCACCAGCGACAGCCGCGCTTACCTCAACGCCATCAAGTCGCTAAACGGCAAAAACGACCAATTTGCTCGATTCATTGCCAAAGGTAAGGAGAAAGTGATTAGCTACTACGATGCCAACTACCCGCAAATTCTGCAAAAAGCGCGTCAGGCTATGAAGATGAACAACTACGACGAAGCGCTCTACTATTCGACACAAATTCCCGAATGTAGCCGCGGCTATGCCGAAGCGGCAGCGCTCACCAACACCATCTACCAAGCCTATATCGACTTCGAAGGACTTCGTCTTCTCAACCAGGCACGCGCCGCTTGGGGTGCTAATCCCGACGCTTCCGGAGCTTCGGAGGCTTACGGATATATCACTCAAATCAACCCGCAAGCAAAGTGCTACGGCGAAGCTATGACTCTTGCCAACCAAATTGCAAAGGTTGTTAAGGCTAACTGGGATTTCGAAAACGTAACGAAATACAAAGACCAAATAAGCCTCGAAAAAGCACGCATCAAAGCAGCTCGCGATGTCGGCGTGGCTTGGGGTAACCATCAGCAACCGATTACCTACAACGTAGGTTGGCTTTGGTAACATCCAAACAAGGGTACAATTTGTACCCTTGTTATTTTAGACAAACCATTTTTTAAACACATAAATAATCACACTATGAAAAAAGTAAACATCGCAATTGCCGCATTGGCAATGCTCAGTGCGCTACCCGCTTATGCAGCCGAAAACGTAGACTCTCTGCCCAAATTCCGCCGCAGTTCGCTCTACACATTCCTCGTTCGCTCAGCCGCTCAAGACCAAAAACTCGACGCCGAAGTCGAATCAAGCAACCTCGTAACCGGTCTGGTCGACTCTTTCAAGAAAGACAAAGCCGACACTACCGAGACCGCAGGAATGAAGCGCAGCGAAGTAGCGCAACTCGAATTCCTTAACACACCGATACCCACGCAATTCAACGACCACAACCTCGACATTCGCATCCTCGACTTCGACAACGTAACCGTTAGCGAAGACGAAATCAAAGCGGCTGCCGACGCTCAAGGAGAGAAGAAAAAAGGCGGCGCTGCCAAATTCGGTAAAGCAGCTCTCGGCGCTGTTACCGGCGGCTCCGGCGCTGCAGCCGTTATCCCCACCGACGACGTCGACTATCGTATGCCCGCCGTGCTCACAAAATTCTTCGACAACCAACAAACCGCTCCGATGCTCGTCGGCAAATGGTTCGGCTACGCTAATGGCAAATACGACGACCAACTGACGCTCATCAAAGAACGCGGCTTGCAAGACGCCACCGAGGCTGACCGCAGCGCAGCTGCCACCGACAAACGCGGCGACGCTAAACTTATGGACGCCGGTCAAGAACTCATCGACAACACGTTCGTGCTCGCCGTAAACCTTCGCTATCGCTCCAACAAAGCCATCATCGAAGAGGCTCAACAAGCAGCCAACCTCGTAGGTAGCGCTTTCGGTACTTACGGACAACTCGCTTCGCAAGCTGCCGGCGCAATCGCTAACGCGGCTGCTGGTAAGGGCTTCGGCGTGCAAGCCTACACATACCTCTACAAACTCGAATGGGACAAAGACCGCCTCGACCGTTTCTATGCCGAATATTGGGACAAGCCGATTGAAGACCTCGTTGCTTCGGGCATCTGCACCCTCAAATTTGTCGGCAAAGACAAAGCATCGGCTCGCGTCGTTGCCAGCGGCTTCTCGAAAAAACCCGAAAACGAATTGGTTAAAAACGCCGTCGAAAACGCAATCGACCGCGCTATCGTGAAACTGCAAGTAAAGAACGAAGTGTTCCGCACCAAGTCGCAAATCTTCCAAGTGTCGGACGACGGCAAATTCGTTTACGCGCAAATCGGTACGAAAGAGGGCGTAGAGAAAGGCGACGAATACTCGATTCTCGAAGCTGTTGAAGAAGACGGCAAGACCATCTACAAAGAAATCGGCAAAGTGAAAGCCGTAGAAGGCGCAATCTGGAACAACGAAGCAGGCGCTGAAGACCTCGCTGCCGAACTCGAAGCCGACGGCGACAAGAAAGCTGCCGCTCAACTCGAGGCTATCAACTTGAAAGCCACAAAATTTGAGGTTAAGAAGGGTAAAGACCTCTATCCGGGCTTGTTCATCCGCCTCAGCAAGAAGAAATAACCGACAACCGAAAAATGCGTAAAGGGAGCGGCTCTGCATGAGCCGACTCCTTTTTGCATTGCCATACCCACATTCCGTTGTGTCTAACATAAGGATATAGAGATATTTAATAAACAAACCCAACAAGAGACTATGAACAAATTTTTAGTTAGCGCTGTTGCTCTACTTCTTTCTTCAACGACAGTGGCGGCGCAAGACCTTATCCCCGACCAAAACGAGAAGGGGAAATGGGGCTATGTCAACAACGCAAATATGGTCGTTATCGACTACAAGTACGACTCGGCGGACTTCTTTATGGACGGTCGCGCCAAAGTCGGTAAAGGTGGGAAATACGGCTACATCGACATGAACGGCTCCGAAATCATCAAGATGAAGTACAACACCATCGACAAGATTAACGGCAACGTCTACAAAGTGTCGGCAGGCGGCAGTTACAAAGACGGCGCTCTGCTCGACGAAAAATACGGCTTTATCGACTACAGCGGCAAGGTCCTTCTCGAGCCGAAATACGAAACCATCACATCGTTTAAAAACGGCGTGGCGCTGATAAGCGAAAACTCTAAATACGGCTACATCAACGAGAATTTCCAAATCGTCGTGCCGTGCAAATTCAGCGCTATCGGCACATTCAACTCGCGCGACGTAGTCTGGGCTACCGACGGCAACAAGTCGGGCTTATATCACAAATCCGGACGCGTCATGATTGAGCCGAAATATCCATCAGTCGGCACATTCACACCTTGGGAAAAAGAATACAGCAAAGAAGAACTCGACAAAATGACCTACACGGCGCGCACCATCTGCAAAGAATGTCCGAGTCACTACCTTCTGCGCAAAACAAGAATACCCTCAACGCCGTTCGACTCCATCGACGGCTCGCGAACTCACGGCTACTACTATAGCGGCAAAGCGACCGGCGAGAAAAACAGCGTGCTCGACCTCGACGGCAACGTCCTTATCAAAGAAGGTCAATACTACGCTGCATTCTATCCCACCGACGGATTTGCTTTTGTGATAAAGAAAGCTAACAAAACGAACTATCTTAACATGACAACCGGCAAAATGCTGTTGTCGAAAGACATCACCGACGGCTGGGCATTCCATAACGGCTATGCTGTTGCTTATATGCGCTACAACAAGGCGTCGCTCATCGACACCAACGGCCGCGAAATTTGCTCGTTCGACAAAATCTATCCCGAACGCGGCGGCGTATACATCGTGTCGGAAGGTAAAAGCAGCGTGACATACGGACTCATCGACCACGCCGGAAACGTGCTGATTGAGCCATCCTACAATGCCATTTTCCCCGAAAACGAAGGACTGTTGGCGGCGCAAAAGACTTCCGGCGGAAAGTGGGGTTTTCTCGACAACAAGGGTAAATTTGCCATCCAACCGACCTACGAAAACGTATTCTCGTTCGCTCACGGATACGCCGTGGTTAAGAGCAATGGCAAGTGGGGTATGATTGACCCGAGCGGTAAAGAAGCGGTAACCTGCAAATGGAACAACATCTCATTCCTTTCCGAAGACAATCCGGAATTCGTATGGGTTTGCCCGTCGACTAACGAAGAAGGCGCAATCTGCCTCGACATCAAGACCAACAAACAAGCTTTCAACGGTCAGTATCCCTTCGTGCGCAACTTCAACCAAGACATGCCCGGTGTAGCTATCGTCGGCAAATCGTCGACAAGCGTCGGCTGTATCGACAAAACAGGTAAAGTGATTATCCCCATCGATATGGAAAGCGGCTCACTCGCTCTCAAAGCTTACAAACAATTCATTGAGAGCGGCAAATCCGCTTGGCAGGAAATCGACACATATCGATTCAAACTCTATCAGAACGACGAACGCAACAAAAAAGGTCTTAGCGAGACCATTCCGTCAAATCTTTGGGATTACTAACCGTTTAAACTTGTAAGCAATGAAACGAAATATAATTACCATCTTACTTGCCCTGGCTGTCGTCTTTCCGACATTAGCAAAAAAAGAGATTACCAACATTGAGCAAAACTATCGCCGCATTTCGCTATGCAGCATGCTCGTTCGCCACAGCGAAGACAAATTCGCCAACGAAATCGAAGAACAATTCCTCGAAATCCCCATTTCCGAGCAATATAACGACCACAACCTGAGCGTCCGCGTTGTCGACGTGAAGAGAAAAAGCAACTACACGTCCGACATCACCGGATTTATCAAACGCAACAACGTGGCAAGCCGCCTCGTCGGCAAATGGTTCGACCGCAACATCCTCACCGGAGAGTGCACGCTCGACCTCATCAAAGAGCGCGGTCTCTACGACGCCTCGGCGTTCGACATCGAAATGGCAAAGCGCTCCGCTCGCGGCATGGCGATGCTCCAAGACGCCGGCGAAGACCTCATCGGCCGCACGTACCTGCTCGTCAACGAGATCACCTACATCGACAAAGGAAAACGCTCCAGAAACTGGGGTGCCGCTCTCAACGGTCTGCTGCAAGTTGCAGGAGCATTTACCGGCGTCGACTTGTCGGATACAGGAAATATGGTGGAGAACATGATTTCGTCAATCAAAGGTTTCCGCGTGAAAATCAACACACGCCTTTACCGCCTCGAATGGGACGAAGAATCGCAAATGTACTTCTACCAAAACTGCTACAGCGACAAAGCCGACCCGACAAAACTCTCCACTTTCGAGAACAACCGCGACCGCTTCCGCCTCGTTTATGTGGGCAACGTATTGTCGTCGGGCAACGCAACCTCTTTCCTCGGCATCAACGAAGACCAGCCGAACCTGATGATTCGCAAGGCTTGTCAACGCGCCATCGACGAAAACGTTGCCGACCTGCAGAAAAACTACGACGAATTCCGCATCAAGTCGCCTATCGTCAGCGTTGAGCCGACCATCACGGCGAAAATAGGTATGAAAGAAGGCATCACAAAAGACAGCCGCTTCGAAGTGCTCGAAGCACAAGAGAAAGACGGACGCACCATCTACAAACGCGTCGGCGTGGTTAAGCCAATCCCGACAAAGATTTGGGACAACCGCTTTATGGCAACCGAAGAAGGCGCTTACGGTGCCGACTTCGGCGCAACAACATTCGTCAAAGAAAGCGGCGGCGACCTCTATCCCGGACTCCTCCTCCGTCAGATTTAGAGGCTGTTTCTTTACAGATTCAGAGGCTGTTTCTCTACAGATTTAGAGACTGTCAAAACCTCATCAAACCCAAAACCACCGAGCCCCGCCCGGTGGTTTTGGGTTTATTAATTTAATACTAAAAGTTAAAAAGGGTTGATAATAGTCGGAAATAGCGGCGAAATTGCTATCTTCGCAATGAGTTAAGGAAATAAACGATATGTCGAAAAGCGCAACATCGCAGACGATAGAACAAATACAGACTCTCCGACAGTCGCCTCAACAGATTCTGTTAGGGCAATTGTTGGAAATGTCGAGCATTGAACTCGAAGAAAAAGTACATAAAGAACTTGTCGAAAATCCCGCTCTGGCGCCGACCGGCGAAACCGATACAACCGACTACGGCGAAACCGAAGAGCGCGACGACGCCGACAACGATTTGGGCCTCGACCGCATCGACGACGATGACGTTGCCCCAACGCACACGGAAACCGCCGAAGAGATGCAGAAAAACGACTATCGTAGCGACGACGATATCCCGAACTACCGCTACGAAGCCAACAACTCAAGCGCCGACGACGATTACTACATCCCTGAAGCCGTCAACCAAAAAAGCCTGACCGACTACCTCGAGGAGCAACTCGCCGAATGCGACCTGACCGAAAAACAGCAAAGCATCGCTGAATATATCATCGGTAGCCTCGACGATACCGGCTATATGACTCGCTCGCTCTACGAAATCAGCGACGACCTTATCCTCAAAGAAAATATCGACGCCTCGGTCGACGAAATCGACGAAGTGTTTGCCAAAATACGCAACCTCGACCCGGCGGGCATCGGCGCTACCGACCTGCGCGACTGCCTGACGCTGCAACTCGAACGCGCAAAGGCTACCGCCGCAAACCAACTGGCGTACCGAATCGTCGACGAGCATTTCGACGCATTCTCGAAGAAGCATTTCGACAAAATCATCGACGTGCTCCACATCACGCGCGCCGAACTCGACGAGGCTATGCACGCCATCGCACAACTTAACCCCAAGCCGGGCAACGAATTCGCCGGCGACGTTGCCGACACAGCGCAGCACATTACGCCCGACTTCCGCGTCGAAGTCGACGACGAAAACCGCATACACGTGACGCTGCTAAACCGCGTCCCCGAACTGCAGGTCGAAGACTATTTCAAAGCGCAATACGGCAAAATCGCCGAGCAAAAGCCGGCAAACCGCCGCGAACGCGACCTCAACCGATTCTTAATCGACAAATACGAAAGTGCCACAGCCTTCATCAACGCGCTCAAGCAGCGCCAGCAGACGCTCTTCGCCATCGGACAAGCCATAGTGCGTTGGCAGTCGAACTTCTTCTTGAGCGAAGACGAAATCGACATACGCCCGATGACGTTGCGCGACATCGCCTCGATTACGGGCTACGACCAATCGGTGGTATCGCGCGCGACGGCAAAAAAATACGTCGAAACAGCCACGCGTATCTATCCGATGAAGCAATTCTTCGTAAGCCGCATCAGCAACGACAACGGCGAAGACATTTCGTCGCGCGAGGTGCAAATCACTCTCAAAGAAATTATCGACAACGAAAACAAAAAGAAACCCTACTCCGACGAACAACTCGTGAAAATGCTCAGCGAACGCGGCTACGACATAGCGCGCCGCACGGTGGCTAAATATCGCGACCGTATGCAGATTCCCGTTGCGCGTCTACGTAAAGAACTATAACAATATGGACACTAAAACGATTATCGACAATATCGAAGCAAAAGCGATGAGTTTTGAAGCCAAGGCTATGAAGACAATCCACTACGTGTCGGGATTCTTCTCGCTGCTGCTAACCCCGATGCTGATGCCCACCTATGGCATGATTGTGGCTCTCTGGATGTCGAATCTACTGATTCTGACACTGCAGACCAAGATGACGGTGATGCTGGTTGTGTTCGGCATCACGTGTCTCGTACCGGCGCTGCTGTTCCTGCTGCTCAAGAAGTTGAAGGTCATCAGCGAATTTGGCATCAACGACCGCCGCGAACGCCTCGTGCCTTACATCATCATGATTGTATGCTATGTGGCTGCCGCCGTCTATCTCTTTATGATTAACGCGCCGGAATGGCTGTGGATGTTTATGTTCGGAGGCGGTTGCGCCGCACTGGTGTCGATGATTGTCAACTTTAAGTGGAAAATCAGCGCGCACATGGCAGGCATCGGCGGCTTGGTAGCCCTCCTGTGTCGCATCAATGCCGACGGCGACGGCGCATTCGATCTGCTGCCGATAATCTGCGTGGCAATCTTCGTGGGCGGCATCCTCGGCACCTCGCGCGTCGCTATGGAGCGCCACACCGTGATGCAAGTCCTCGCCGGCGCTATCAACGGCTTTTTGTGTGTTTATTATTTGTAACAAAACGATACGACTATGAATCCTATTGTGAGCATCATCATGGGCAGTACGTCCGACCTCCCGATAATGGAGAAAGCGGCAAAACTGCTCGACGACTTCGAAATTCCGTTTGAGATGAACGCCCTGTCGGCACACCGCACGCCCGACGAAGTCACCGCATTTGCCAAGGCGGCACGCGGTCGCGGCATCAAGGTTATCATCGCTGCTGCCGGTATGGCGGCGCATCTGCCCGGCGTAATCGCTGCACAAACCACTGTGCCGGTGATTGGCGTGCCCGTCAAATCGACTTTCGAAGGTCTCGACGCTCTGCTCGCCATCGTGCAAATGCCTCCCGGCATCCCCGTGGCTACCGTAGGTGTTAATGCCGCCGAAAACTCGGCTATCCTCGCCGCCGAAATGCTCGCCCTTGCCGACGACCGCCTCGCCGCGCGCCTTGAGGCTTACAAATTCGTCTTGGCTCAGAAAATCTCGAAAGCCAACGAAGACTTGGAACGCATAAGTTACAAATTCAAAGTTTAGAACAAGTTATAACGAATATGTCATTCGACTATCAGCGCCGACACACCGAAGCGGTGCGCATCGGCAACACGACAATGGGTGGCTGCAATCCGATAGCCATACAATCGATGACCTCGATATCGACCGACGACATCGAAGCCGTCACGGCACAATGTCGGCGCATTTTCGACGCCGGCGCCGACCTGGTGCGACTCACCGCACAAGGCGTCAAAGAGGCTAAGGCTATCGGCGAAATTCGCTCGCTCTTGCGCAGCCAAGGCTATGCCGGACCACTCGTTGCCGACATCCATTTCAACCCAAACGCAGCCCTCGTCGCCGCAACGACTGCCGACAAAGTGCGCATCAATCCCGGCAACTTTGTCGACGCGGCGCGCACGTTTAAGCAACTCGAATATACCGACGAAGAATATGCCCGCGAAATCGACAAAATTCGCGCGCGCTTCGTGCCCTTTCTCGACCTCTGCCGCCAAAACGGCACCGCGATACGCCTGGGCGTCAACCACGGCTCGCTCTCCGACCGCATCATGAGTCGCTACGGCGATACCCCGTCGGGGATGGTCGAATCGGTTATGGAATACCTGCGCATCTGCCGCGAAGTGGAGTTTACCGATGTGGTAATCTCCATCAAAGCCTCCAACACCGTCGTGATGGTCGAAACGGTGCGCCGACTCGTCCGCGCTATGGACGCCGAAGGGATGGCATTTCCGCTGCACCTTGGCGTTACCGAGGCAGGCGACGGCGAAGACGGCCGCATCAAGTCGGCTGTCGGCATCGGTGCGCTACTCGCTGAAGGCATCGGCGACACCATCCGCGTAAGCCTAAGCGAAGAGCCGGAGTGCGAAGTGCCCGTGGCTCGCAAACTCGTCGACTACATCACCGCACGCAGCAACCATCCTCACATCGAAGGCACGCCCTGCGACGACTTCGACGCCATCTGCCCACACCGCAGGCATACCGTTGCCGTAGGATGCACAGGCGGCGACAACGTGCCCGTTGTGGCTGTCGGCGGCGACAAAACGGTCGTGAGCGGCGAACTGCACTCCGACCTGTGCCTTACCGACCCCGCAATTTGCGAAGCGTGGGCCTCGGAAGCGCCTGCCGAAGTGGCACGCCGCGCCGAAGGCAAAATCATAGCACTCCGCTCGCGCCACATCAACCCCGTCGGCGAAATGCGCGCATTCATCCACAGCCTGACCCGACTGGGATGCACTGCACCCGTCATTGCCGTTATGACCTACAACGACACTAACGATGAAGACCTCCAAATACACGCCGGAGCCGACTTCGGCGCACTGCTGCTCGACCGCCTCATCGACGGCATCTGCATCGAAGCACCCGCTATCGACCCGGCAACGACCGTGCGCTACGCTTTCGGCATACTCCAAGCCGTGCGCCAACGCATCAGCAAAACGGAGTTCATATCTTGCCCGAGCTGCGGTAGAACCCTCTTTGACTTACAAACTACCGTCCGCGAGATAAAAGCCGCCACAGCGCACTTAAAAGGGCTTAAAATCGGTATTATGGGGTGCATCGTTAACGGTCCGGGCGAAATGGCAGACGCCGACTACGGTTATGTGGGCGCCGCCGTGGGCAAAGTAAGCCTCTACAAGGGCAAACAATGCCTCGAGCGCAACATCCCGCAAGAACAAGCCCTCGACCGCCTTATCGACATCATCAAGAGTAATGGAGATTGGGTGGAGAGGTAAGAGGTAAGAGTGGAGAGAAGCCAACGATAAACGATAAACAAAAAATGATAAAATAAAAAACAACTATGAAAAAATTAATCTGTATGCTATGTGCGGCGATGGT
Source organism: Bacteroidales bacterium (assembly GCA_029224905.1). Classification (GTDB taxonomy): domain Bacteria; phylum Bacteroidota; class Bacteroidia; order Bacteroidales; family Muribaculaceae; genus Limisoma. Next base: position 10,970 of record JAQXVL010000002.1, on the reverse strand, counting down.
TGCCGCAAGTTGTGTCGCTGCCGAGACGGCGATACGAGTAATGTCGTTCAACGTTCGTTGCGTTGTCGAAGCCGACGGACTGAACCAGTGGAAAAATCGAAAAGACTACGCCGTTAGCCTTGTGCGATTCTACAGCCCGGACATCTGGGGCTCGCAAGAAGACACGCACCAACAAATGCTCGACCTACAAGCGGGATTGCCCGACTACGACTACTTGGGCGTAGGACGCACTGACGGCAAAACCGGTGGCGAATATTCACCGATATTCTACCGCCGCGACCGATTCAGCGTCGACCGCAGCGGCTACTTCTGGCTCGCCGAAAAATCGAAGATGCACACGCCGGGCGCACTCGGCTGGGATGCCGACTATCCTCGCATCGCCACCTGGGGTATATTTACCGACAAAGCCACAGGCAAGCAGTTCTTCTTTATGAACACCCACCTCGACCACATCGGCGTGGCGGCACGTCATAACGGCGCACAACTCCTGCTCGAGCAAGCCACCCTGCACGCCAATGGGCTACCCATCGTCATCACGGGCGACTTCAATGCCGTGCCGACCGACGACCCGATAAAGGTGCTTACCGACAAGGAGAATCCGGCAAGCGTAACCGATAGCCGCACCATTGCCGAACTCGTCTACGGACCGGAGGGCACGTTCCACGACTTCGGGCGCATCGTCTTCGAAGAGCGTCCGCGCCTCGACTACATCTTCGTCCGCGGCGCGTGGAAGGTCAAGACCAACGCCGTACTCACCGAGTCGCAAGGACCGCTCTTCCCCTCCGACCACCATCCCATCCTCGCCGACATGATTCTCGAATAAAAACAAAATTGAGGTTATACATCATTTTGTGCCGTAATTTTTTTACGGCACAAAATATTTTTGTATATTTGTGGCGGATAAATGAACAGAAAAAGCCAATTTCTTATGTTGACAAGATTTGCCGTAACAAACTATCGTGGATTTAAGGAACGAATCGAATGGGATTTGTCAAATTCGAGCAATTATTCATTTAACAGCGATGCCGTACGGAATGGCATTGTTAAAAACGGAATTATTTATGGACCAAACGGGTCGGGAAAGTCAAACTTCGGTCTGGCAATTTTTGATATTGCCAATCACTTGTCGCACAAGTGGAAAAAGCCCGACTACTACCTTAACTACGCTTGTGCTATGGCATATGAGCAGCCTGTTGAATTTGAATACACTTTTAATTTTCGCGGGCATATAGTCAACTACAATTATGGGAAAATTGCTTCGGAACTCAAGGGCATAATCATTTGGGAGCAGTTGATTATCGATGGCGTGAAAGTTATCCACAAAGACAAAGACTCTTTGTATGTCGCACCGGAATTCGGGTTGAGTGAGATGGCTATCCGAAATCTCAAGGAGAGTGCAAACAATATCTCTATCGTCAATTATTTGCTTGGTGCCGTGCCATTTACAAAAGAGCATCCAATGATTTCTCTACAAGATTTCGTTGAGAACATGCTATTCTTCAGAAGTTTGGACAATCGCGAGTTTATTGGCCTAAAAGAAGGCGGCAGCAATATCGAAGAATATATCATCAAGAATAATCTTGCCAACGACTTTTCGGCATATCTCAAAGAAGTAAGCGGACAAGACTACCGCTTTGCACAAACTGTGCCGGGCGAAAATGTACTGTTTTGCATAATGGGCGATGTACGAATTCCTTTCCAAATGGTGGCTTCTACAGGTACAAAGAATTTGGAATTACAATATTATTGGCTAAAAGAGATGGGCAGTGCATCGTTTGTTTTCATTGACGAGTTCGACGCATTCTATCATCACGAATTGTCGTATAAAATTTGCAAACGTTTGTTTGAAGGCAACAGCCAGTTGTTTGTTACCACTCACGACACATTCTTGCTGAGCAACGACCTGCTACGCCCCGACTGTTTCTTTATTCTACAAGACAACAAAATCAAAGCCATCTGCGACTTGACCGACAAGGAACTGCGTTTTGGGCACAACCTTGAGAAACTCTACCGAGGAGGTACTTTCAGCCTATGATACTCTTTGTGTTTGAAGGCATCGACCGTGAGCCGCATGTTTATAAGACAATTGAACGGCTCTATTTCCCGAAAGCAAACGATAATATCATTTGTTCTTTCGGAAACAACATCTACGACCTTTACAACACGATGGTGGAGTATGGAGGCGATGGCGATATCGTGTCGATAATGAAAGAAATTCTCTCTAATCGAGGTGATATGACCCTTTACGGGATACGAAGTTCCGACATTTCGGAAGTGTTTCTATTCTTTGATTATGATTTCCAAAACTCGCAGTTGCCTCTTGATGAGATAAACCGCCGAATGGAGGTGATGCTGAATATGTTTGACGACGAAACCGGCAATGGCAAACTATACATCAACTATCCGATGGTGGAATCCATTCGCTACACAAAGGAATTGCCCGATGATGATTATTACCAATACGCAGTAACCCGCTCTCAATGCCATGATTTCAAACGTCTTGCTCGTGAATTTTCTTTCTATGACAGTTTTGACCATATACTTTTCAAAGAGGGTGAAAAACCCACGAAAGAAAAGTATCTAAGGATAAAATACAACTGGGATTACCTAAAAACGATGAATGTCAGTAAGGCAAACTTGTTGGTAAAAGGCACTTATGCTATGCCGGAAACCAAATCCGATATCAATCAACCGGCTATATTTGAAAGCCAACTGCGATTGTTTGTAAACACCAATGAGAGTGTTGCTGTACTTAATTCATTTCCGATATTCATATACGACTATTTGAAATAGATAGGCAAAACACCGATTTAACCACCACAAACAATAGAGAGGCTGTCGAATCGGGCAGCCTCGCTCTGTATGTCGACCAATCGGGATTACAATCCGTTGCCGTTGGAGTCGTACCAGTAGACGCCGCCGGGGACGTACGTAGGCTGTTCGGAAGCGATAACGCACTTCGGCTGTAACTTCGCCGAGGGCATAACGGCGGTTAGCGCCGTCCCAACTCCACGAGGTCCACGAAGCATCGGCAAGGATTGTCCATCGGTCGTTGATGTCCCATTGCAAGCCCAAATCGGGAGTCAGCGCAGCAGGTTGAAACGCAGCGAAATCGGGCAAGTGCGGCTATGTTCTTCGATAACTTCGACGGTATCATTCCAAACCTCTTCTTCGGGCTCAACGGGCGGAACCGGCTTTTCGACAACCTCCTCGTTACGATTATCCTTTGGAATAACAACCGGTTTGGGCGGTCCGGGGCGACGCGGCGGCAATTGTAGAACGACTACAACGGAATCGCCTTGGAGGTGATTGCGGGTAGTGAAACACTCTTCGAGGACATTACCGCGGACAATCACTTCCGACTTAACGCGGTTTGAGCGCACGGTAGCCATAGCAAGCGACGTCGAACTGTAGCCGTCGACGAGGATTGACGCTTGACCGTCGTTGATGAGGTCGCGCACTTCGACAACTTTATCAATCAAACGCTGCAATTCGGGAGCGTTTTCGGCATTAGCATAAAACATATCGTCGCCGGCGTTGAACGTAAAGCGATACGCCTCGGTCGTCTGCGCCGACACGACGGAAATGGAGAAAATCAAGGAAACAAGCCATATAAGCCGTTTGGGTGATTGCAATCGTATTTTCATAAACTTAATAAATTCAAATATTTTCCCAAAAGTAACATAATATAGCCGATTAGCACACTTTTTTCCGACTTAATTTGTAACAATTCAGGCAAAACTCGTCCCAAATTGTTACATTTTTCGAAGAAAGATGTCGCAAACGCCGCTCCGCTTCATTTCGCTACAAAGAAAAAGGAGCATCTTCACAGACGCTCCAGTTCCATTTTCTAACTAATCTCGCTTTTCCTATAAAACACATTTTACAACTATTAAATTCATACAGACAGTATCAAATGTGCGTCGCTGTGACGCTGTTGTTTGGTTATGGCACGAAACAGAGCTATTTGATACCGTTAAGTAGTACACTAACCTAATCGCTGACAAAGATAAATACAAATTTTAAACAAAACAAGTTTTTACCAAACAATTTGTAATTAATTCGATAAATTTGGTAAGAATATATAATAAACAGAGAAAAACAAAGCGACTTTTTGAAAAATCAGGAGTGTTTTTAGCAAATGCTAAGCTTGTTAGACATAATCGTGCGGCGCCCGACGGCGAAGTCGACCACCACGCTTTGTACGCCGTTGGCATCGGGCGGCGTGGCACTGACAACCGTACCATTGCCGAAGATGCGATGCTGAACCGTCATACCGGCGGAAAACAAGTCGGTCGGCTCGGCATTTTCGCCGAAAGTAGAATCAATCTCCTGCGCCATGCGACGCGTCAGCGTGTAGAGATACGGATCCATACGCCCCTCGAGACGAATGAGGTTGTCCTTGATTTCGGTGAGGAATCGCGAGGGCACTTTGTCTTGCTGTGTGCTGATGTTATATCCTTCCGATTCGGTAAGGAATAGCTCGTTTTCGGCGCGAGTGATGGCAACATACATCAGTCGGCGCTCTTCTTCGAGGGCGGCGCGCTGACGTTCGCGCAACGACCTGTGGCTGGGGAAAATGCCTTCGCTCAAGCCGCAGACAAACACGTAGGGAAATTCGAGCCCTTTTGCCTGGTGCATGGTCATAAGGCGCACGACGTCGCTGTTGCTATGCATATCGACGTTGGTATAGAGAGCAATGTCTTGCAGATATTGTGTCAGCGAGAGGTCGTCGACGTGGTCGGATTCGTAGTTGCGAATGTCGTTGATGAGTTCTTTGACGTTTTCGAGACGCTCTTCTTCCTCGTCGTTGCGAATAAGGTCGGTCAAGCCGGAGCGCGACATGAGGTCTTCGACGAGTTCGGAGATGAGCGAGCCGTCGACGGCGGAGCGCACGTCTTCGATAAGTTCGACGAAACGATGCATTTCGGGCTTGTTGAAAGGCGATTCGTCGATGTGAGCGCGCAGCGTAGTGTAGAGCGAAGCATGCTCGGCAGCGGCAAGGTCGGCGAGTTTTTTTAGCGACACTTTGCCGAATTTGCGCGCCGGGACGTTGATGATACGGCGCAGCGAGAGGTCGTCGTCGGGGTTGTCGACGAGTTTGAGATAAGCCAGCACGTTTTTGATTTCGGCGCGTTCGAAGAAGCGTATGCCGCCCCAAATGGTGTAGGGTATGTGGCGTTCGATGAATTCTTTTTCGATGGTACGCGACAGGTAAGAAGCGCGATAGAGCACGGCGACGTCGTTGTAGGTGTTGCCGCTGTGCGACTTGACGATGCGCTGAATCTGACGGGTAATCCATGCCGCCTCGTCGCGGTCGTTGCGAGCGTGATAGTGCACGGCTTTTTTGCCTTTTTTGTTGCCGGTGACGAGGTTTTTGGGAATTCTGTTGCGATTGTTAGCAATGACTGAGTTGGCAACGTCGAGGATGTCGGGCGTAGAGCGATAGTTTTGTGCGAGGATGATGTCGCGGTCCGACTTAAACTGAACGAACAGATTGGGACGCGCGCCGCGCCATTCGTAGATGGCTTGGTCGGGGTCGCCGACGATGAAAAGGTTGCCGCTCTTTTCGGTGAGGATGCTGATGAGCCGCCAATCGGTGGAGTTACAGTCTTGCACCTCATCGACTTGGACGTAGTTGAGCGTGGTTTGCCAATAATCGCGGACCTCGTCGAAATGCTCGATGAGATGTAGTGCAAAGTTGATAATATCCTGAAAATCGAGCACATAGTATTGTCGCTGCAGATTTAGGTAGTCGACAATGGGCTTGAGTTCGACACTTATGTCTTCCATACCGGGAGCATCCGGGACGAGGAAAGTGGATATGTAGTCGGCTTGCGCCTTAAAATTGTTAACGCGGTCGAGAAACAGGCGAACGGTGTCTTTAGCACGGTCGAGCCCGTTAGCCTCCATAGCCTGTTTGGCGAGGCTTTTGCTATCTTCTTCGTCGATGATTCCGAACGATTTGGGATAGCCGAGGCGGAAGATGTCGCGGCGGAGCACCTTTACGCAGAAGCCGTGGATGGTGCAGATAAGGTCGTTGGTCGTGGTCGAGCCGACAAGGCGCGAAATGCGAGTGCGCATCTCTTGTGCTGCCTTGTTGGTAAAGGTCATGCAGAGGATGTTGGCGGGATTTACGCCGAGTTCGTCGACGATATAAGCATAGCGATGCGCCAAAACGCGCGTCTTTCCGGAGCCTGCGCCGGCAACGACACGAATACGTCCTTCAGTGGCAGCCACCGCTTCTCGCTGCCGTTCATTTAGCCCTTCAAACAAATCCTGCATAACCTCCGACGAAGATATTAAAATTCGTCGAACTGCAAGGGCAACAATTCTCTGATGCCGTTGATTACGTAGACTTTATCGCGACCGTAGAGCAGAATCTTGATGGGATGTCCGGCGAGTTTCTCGTATTCGAGAATCGCCTGGCGGCAAGCACCGCAGGGAGGCGTGGGATTTGCCGTAAAGTCGCCCGCCTGCCAAGCGGCAATGGCGAGTTTTTGGAATTTCGCTTCGGGATATTTCGAGTGAGCATAGAAAATGGTTGTACGCTCCGCGCAAGTGCCCGAAGGGAATGCTGCGTTTTCCTGGTTCGAACCGCCAACGATTTTCCCGTTGGAGAGCAACAAAGCGGCACCAACATGGAAATGGCTGTAAGGCACATAGGAATTTTGTGTCATCGCCTTGGCTTTGTCGACAAGAATTCTATCGTCTTCGACAAGTTCTGCATAACTACATACTTGGATATTAGTGGTTATCTTCAGTTCTTCCATAGTTAAAAGGTCATTTATGCAAAAATAATATGGATTTTTCGTTTTATCAATAGTTTTGCGCGGAAAATTACTTTTGTAAACTATATACCGCGTCGGCGAGGCGTTTTAGGCTGTCGAGGAGCACGCTGCGCGGACAAGCCACGTTGAGCCGCATAAAACCTTCGCCGCCGGCACCGAACATAGCGCCGTTGTTGAGCGCCAAGCCGGCACGATTGATGAAGAAGTCGTCGAGACCCGAGCTGTCGAGACCGAGTGCGCGGCAGTCGAGCCAAACGAGGAACGAAGCCTCGGGCTTATGGGCGTGAATCTGCGGTATGTTACGCTCGCAGAAGTCGACCACAGCGTTGATGTTGCCCTCTATGTAGCGGAGGAGTTCTTCGAGCCAGGGCTCGCCTTGAGTGTATGCAGCACGGGTAGCGATGGTGGCAAACATCGTGGGTTCGCTGAACTCGCAGGCAGCCATCCAGGCATAGAATCCGTCGCGCAAGGCGGGATTTTTGATGATGCACCAACTGCTGACCATTCCGGGAATGTTGAACGTCTTCGATGGCGCGCCGAGCGAGATGCCGCACTCGGCAGCGTCGTCGCCGGTGTTGAAAAGCGGGGTGTAACGGTGCCCGAAAAGCTCGAGGTCGCCGTGAATTTCGTCGCTGACAAGGATTACGCCGTAGCGTCGGCAGAGCGAAGCCACGCGCGCCACAACGGGGGCTTCCCAAGCGCGTCCGCCCGGGTTGTGAGGGTTGCAGAAAATCATCATCTTGGGTCGAACTTCCGCAATTTGGCACTCAAGGCTGTCGAAATCAATCTCGTAGCGTCCGTCGGCAAAGGTCAGCCGGTTGACCGCCACGCGGCGATGACAACCTTCGGCAACGATTTTAAAAGGATGATAGACAGGATCTTGGATGAGCACAACGTCGCCCTCGCGAGTGAAATAATTCACCAAATAACCGATTCCGCGAACTATGCCGGGCAGAAAAGCCAAATCGGCACGCTCAACCGCAAGCGAATGGCGACGGCGGCACCAATCAATAATCGACTGCCAATAGTCGTCGCCGGCTATCGGATAGCCGTAGATGTGGTGGCGTGCGCGTTGCTCAACGGCGTCGGTTATCGCATTGCACACCTCAAAATCCATATCGGCGACCCACAGAGGCTGCAGGTCGGTTCTGCCAAAATGCTCTTGCAAACCATCGTATTTAACACACTCGGTACCTTTCCGGGACACTATCTCGTCGAAATTCATATAAAATATTATCTTTATGTTAGTTCGTACTGCAAAACTAACAAAAAATAAAATGAATTACAAAATAATTCTCTAACTCTTTCACTCATCAACTCATTCTCTCATCAACTCTTCAGCATTCCGAACGAGTCCTTCGAGTTTAGCGCGGCGAACGGCACTCCGGCGGAACACACGCCGGAATTCGTCGGGGGTGAGCGAGGCGATGTCGTCGAGGGTAGCGTTGAGCACGAACTCCGACGGGGCGAATTCGGGCACTGTGGCGGGCTCCGGCGCACGATTGTGGGGGCAAACTTGCTGGCATACGTCGCAGCCGTAGACGTGCCCGCAGAGGCGCGTGTCGGGCGGTAGCGGACCGCGATGCTCAATGGTCAACGCCGACAAGCAGCGACGGCAGTCCACTCCTTCGCCGGGCGAAAGGGCTTGAGCGGGGCAAGCCTCAACGCAACGTCGGCAGTCGCCGCAAGAGGCAGTGCACGGTTCGTCGGGCGTGAAAGGGTAGGTTGTGACGATTTCGGCAAGGAAAAAGTAAGAGCCGCGCCCGGGGATGATGAGTTGATTGTTTGTCCCGACGAAGCCGATTCCGGCACGTTGCGCCCAATAGCGTTCGCGAATCGGCGCAGTGTCGACGCAGGGGCGGCAGGCAGCGCCGGTGCGCTGAGTTATGAAGTCGGCGATTTGGCGCAGTCGGCTGCGGATAGCGTCGTGATAGTCGTCGCCGTAAGCATAGTAAGCGAATTGCGGCAGTTCGGGGCGCTGACGCACGGCGGGATAGTAGTTCATAGCCAACGAAATTACCGTCTGAGCGCCGTCGAGCAGGAGGGCGGGTCGGCGACGAATGTCGGCGTATTTCTCCATATAAGCGAGGTCGCCGTGACGCTCGGCGGCAATCCAACGGTCGTAGGCATCGCACGCCGCACAGTCGACGTCGTCGGCACGAGCGAAGCCACAAGCATCGAAGCCCAACGAAGCCGCAAGGCGACGAATGTCGTCGTTACATAGGGATTGGCAAGAATTGGTAGCCATTTTCCTTAAGCCATTCGATGGCACGCGGCAGGGCGTACCGGAGATTTTGCTCCGACTTGAGAGAATCGTGGAAAACGATGATAGAGCCGTTGCGAGTGAACCGCTTGACGTTGTCGAGCACCTGTTCGCCGTTGAGTTTTTTGCTGTAGTCGCGCGTCACCAGGTCGTACATGACGATGCGCATTTCCGATTTGATGGCAGCGGCTTGCTTCCAGCGAATAATGCCGTGCGGCGGACGGAAGAGCGGACTGTGGATATAGCCGTTAGCCTCGGCGATGTCGGCGATGTAGCGCTTGGTAGTGACGATAGGACCTTGCAGATGGTGCATAGTGTGGTTGCCGACGCTATGTCCGCGCTCGACGACCATACGAAACGTGTCGGGATGCTTGCGCACGTTGTCGCCAACCATAAAAAACGTTGCTTTAATACCATAACGGTCGAGCGTGTCGAGCACCCACGGAGTAACTTCCGGGATTGGACCGTCGTCGAAAGTCAAGAAGACCGCCTTATGCTTCATAGGGATTCGCCACACCGTTTCGGGAAACAGCATGCGGTAAAGCAATGGTGGTTGTTCGATAAACATAGATAAGAAACTCGTAAAATGTGTTGATTAAAAGTAAGGGTTATGCCCGAGGCGTAGAGCCGAGAACATAACCCTTAAATGACTATAACATTACAAAGCCGTTGTATCGGCAGAAACTTCTTCAGCAGGAACTTCTTCGGAGTCGCCGCTACCGTTTGCCGCGTTGTATTTGTCGAGCAAGCGCTTGAAGTTGACGCCCGCTTTACGCAATTTCTCCGCCATTTGCTCCGTCTTGTCGGGACAAACGTCGTCGTAGAGTTGGAGCAATTCCGTGAGGTAGTAGACGTCGATATACATGTCGGTGTTGGTCAACAGACGGTATTGCGACGGCGACAGACTCTGATAGTAGCGCACGTATTGAGCGTAGCGCATCAGTTCGCTTTCGAGCAGTTGAGCGGCATGCGCCGTGTCGGCTTTATTGCCCGATTCGGTTCCGAGCAGGTAGTACAACTGCGCGATGCGTTGACCCATCTGAACCGCATAAGGAGCGGCGTGGGCGGGCAACTTCGTTTCCATCAGATTGAGAATCGTGCGGCAACGGTTGAATCGGTCTTTCATATATTTCTCAGCCTCGACATATTCCGGCGTGCCCTTTGCGGGCGGCAATTTGCCGGCGATAGTGTCGCTGATGAGCGACTTCGACTGCAGACCTTCTATCAAGAGTTCGTAAGCGAGGTCGACCATCGCGCTGCGCGTGGTAGTGACCATACGGCGCACGGTTTCGTCGAGATAGACCGGGTTGTCGGGCGTCGACTTGTCGATGCCGCCCCAACGGAATTTCTCGGTAATGTTTTTGTAAGCCTTATCGACGTCGACGGCGTAGTCGGAGCCGTTGAAGTCGTTATAGATGGGCTGCACCTCGTAAGCCATACCCGTCGAAGCCATAAAGGGCATCAAGCCGAGATAGTAACTTTCGGGGACGGTCATAGCGAAGTAGATGGGTCGCTTCCAGCCTTGAGTGATGACGTTCGAGATGATGTCGAGGCAAGCCACTTTGCTCGAGGTGAGACCGCCGTCGCCGGCAGTTGCGTTGTCGTGCGTCATATCGAACGGGAACACGTCGGTGACGATGTTGCGCTTCGACTCGGGCACGATGCCGTTGGCAATGACCTTATCGATGTCGACATTCTCGTACATCAACGGATAGCGGAATTCGGGCAGTTTCCAGACGTTATCGTATGCGCGGTCGCTGTAGAGGAATTTGAGTGCATCCTTGACAGTCACCATCGTCGAATCGTCGGGCTGGATGAAGTAGTTGAACTGACGTTGGTCGTAAGCGAAAGCATCTTTGGGCGCATACATCTGCAGAGCCTCCGACTCGTAAGCCGGGCGACGCATTTGCTCCATA
>JAQXVL010000001.1 GCA_029224905.1 Bacteroidales bacterium | reverse complement strand
GAGTTCCAAGTGATGGTAGGTCCGAACTCTCGCGACGTCAAAACAAAAACTTTTACACTTAAGTAAAAGAGTTTATACTATTCATAACTAAATTGTGTTATGTGTTCAGCTAAGGCGTTACAAGCAATAACTGTTTGAAATTCTGAGAATTACTATTCATTTAATTACATTATCATTTGCCCGACGGCCGTCTGAGAAGATAGCCGTCTTTTTTATATGGAAATAGTCATGACGATTCAAAAGTCAAAGAGGCGAGGATGTTCAATTTTTAATCACAATTATTAATCAACAATTTTTAATCGTTTTATCTTGTTGTCTTTCATGAAAATAATGTCTATATTTGTTGACTAAATTTGTTTGTAAAAGGTGTTTACTGCTGAACACGTTGCTAAAATAAGGAAACAAACTTGCCAAAACAAGTTAACGACCTTAATTTGCGCACGATCCAATAACTATTAACATTGTCAACAAGGGAATTAACTTATGACAGGAAAGGAACTTAAAGAGAAAATCTTAGTGGCTAACGTCCCACTCAATCAGATAGCCGAGAGATTAGGCATAACTGCTCAGTCACTCAACTCGTGTTTTAAAGGGAAGGATGTACGCTCAAATACGATTGAACGTATAGCGAAGGTGTTAAATGTGTCTATATCGTCTCTCTATGGTGAAGATAAGGAACAAAATGCTATTGCAACAGGCAATGGTATAGCAGTTGCCGGCAACAACAATGTTGCTGGTAATGTAACTATGGATGATAATACAGCAGTGCTGCAGGAGCGAGTGAAATTCTTAGAGCAACAAGTCAAGGACAAAGAAAGTCTGCTCGAAGAGAAAGAACGACTGATTAAAGTTCTGATGGAAAAATAAATATAAGGCATGAAAAAAGAGAGTAATATAGAACATATCACTTCTATTGGCTATTGGCCTTTTGGTGCTTCATGTCTTTTTATTGTTATATGCCTTTTTAATACGACATGGGTTATTCAAAAAATAGGAGAAGGAAATTTTCTCTTGTTGGGGCTTATTTTTGCAGCAATCCTATGTATAGTTGTTCAACTTTCCCTTTTAAAGTTACGTTCAATCATGGAGCAGTATAAAAAAGAACTTTCAAAAAAAACTGCTGACTTCAATAGAAAGATAGAATCCATAAATAATGACTTCAACCAAAAAATCAAAGTTCAAGAACAAATTAACAACGGCATCAGTAAATTGTTGAAGACAAAAAAACCTTTTAGTCAATTGGCATGTATGGTAGCCGATTACGAGACTTCCATTTTTCAAAAGGATGAACACTACTTAAGGCATAAGCCGAGACCCGCAAAGGTCGCAGCAGACAAAGTACGCGAGATGAGAGAAACGCTTGCAGGAAATATTGCTGAGTGTAAACAGATGCAGTATAAGTACGAGTTCCTATTGAGTGTGTTTCCTGAATTACATGACTATTTAGAGGACGAAGAAGCTCTTATTGCTATAAGTGATTATTCTACTATTTCAGAATTTAACGACAATCGGGATAGAGTGCATGATTGGATTAGTGAGAATGATTATAGGACCATGTCTGTTGATGAACGTAATCAGTTAGCATTAGACAGGTACAAAAAAAGAACGAAAAGCAATTGGGAGATAGGCATAGAGTATGAGTTATATGTTGGCTATTTGTTAAGAGAGGGGAAATACCCATTTAATGGAAAATATCAAGTACTTCAGTATGGTGAATTGAATGGGCTGTCAGACTTAGGCAGGGATATTATAGCAGAAAGAGTAGAACTTGATGGTAGTAGAACGATACTTATCATTCAATGCAAGAGATGGTCTGAAAAGAAAGTCGTCCATGAGAATGCTATCTGTCAACTATATGGAACAGCAGTGGAGTATAAAATTAGGCATCGCAATTATATAAATTGCAAGGTTACTCCAATGTTTATATCAACGACAGAACTATCAGATATGGCAAAGGAATTTGCAAAATATCTTGGAGTGGCTGTATATATAATTTCTATGGGCGAATACCCGATGATTAAATGCAATATTAACGGAGGTGAAAAAATATATCATCTGCCATTTGACCAACAATATCATCGAACTGTAATTAAAAATAATGGGGAGTTTTACGCATCAACTGTTAAAGAAGCCACAAGTAGAGGCTTTAGACGTGCATTGAAACATTTCATAAATTGAAGATTGATATGGAGCTGAAAGAATTTATAAAGACCGCAATAACCGACATCACGGAAGCAGTGAGTGAGTTGTAGGAGGAGTTAAAAAATGGGACGATAGTAAATCCGTCACTGACACAAGGAGAACACGGAAAATCCTTGATGGTAGATAAGAAGTACGGATGATGGAACGTCTGAATTTCGATATTGCAGTTACGGCGACCGAGGCAACGGAGTTGAATGGAAATGCCAAAGCAGGCATCAGCGTGTTTGGTGCCAAGGTTGGGGCAGAAAATAAGGAAAGAACAGAAAATGTATCAAGGCTGACATTCTCACTTCCATTAGTTCTGCCAACAACCCATGTAAAGACTCAACTTGAAAAGATGAGAGAAAAGCGTCAACAGTGAGGTCTATAGTTGTCGTAGTCTTCTCCTGTTAGGTACAGAAAAGCCTCATCCGCATTTGTACGAGCATTATACGCAAGTTTGTCCATCGGTGCATAGAGGAAGAACAGCTTGCGGTAGAGACGGCGGCGTTTAGGAATGTCGCATCAATCATTTAATCAATGCATGATTGTTAAAGATGTGAAATCCGGGTTGCTTGAAAAAGTAGCAGCAGTATTAGGTGTAGATATGTCATTCTTTTATCCGATAAAGAGCAATAATGCCGTTACGTCTGGGGTCAATAGTGTGGTAGCCATTCAAAGCACGGTGTCGCAAGGCGATTCCGCAGTCCTCCAAGAGCGAGTGAGGCTATTGGAAAAATTACTTGATGAGAAAGAAAGATTAATTAAAGTCTTAATGGAGCGTTGAGCCATAAAGGGAAAAATTGAAAAGTAAAAAAAGTTCGGGTGGAGGAAAATTTTTTGCTCGGCGCTTTGCTATGTTGTTGGAAAGTAGTACCTTTGCACCCGAATAACGAAAAATTTAAACTAAACATTTGTATGGCAACAAAAATCAGATTACAACGTCATGGCCGTAAAGGCTACGCGTTCTATCCAATTGTTATCGCAGATAGCAGGGCACCACGTGATGGTAAATTTATTGAAAGGATAGGTTCTTATAATCCGAACACTAATCCTGCTACAATAAGTTTAAATTTCGAGAGAGCCTTACATTGGATTATGGTAGGTGCACAACCGACCGACACAGTACGTCGTCTTCTTTCTAACGAGGGTGTAATGCTTATGAAGCACTTGCTCGGCGGTGTAAAGAAGGGTGCGTTTACACAAGAAGAGGCAGAACGCCGTTTCCAAGCATGGAAGCAGGCAAAAGACGCAGCTGCAGCAGCAGCCGCAGCAAAATTGGCTGACGGCAAGAAAGAAGCAGCCGCTAAGCGTCTTGAAGAAGAGAAAGCAAAGAATGCAGCTAAAGCTGAATTGGTTGCTAAGAAGAAAGCTGAAATTGCAGCCGCTGAGGCAGCAAAGGCAGCTGAAGCAGCCGCTGCTGAGGCTCCCGCTGAAGAAGCTACTGAAGCCGCTGCTGAATAATTTTTGCTTTGACAAAAAAACAAAGAGGTGCGTCACATCGTTGATGCACCTCTTTGTTGGTATGTGGGAAATCGGGATTGCTTATAACCATCCGAACGGCTTATTTCGGATGGTTACGTAAAAATAGGCGATTGCGCCAATAAATAACTCTATTATCCGGCGCAATCTCGGCTTTTTTGTACGATTGCGCCAATAAATAACTCTATTATCCGGCTCAATCTCGACTTTTTTGTACGATTGCGCCAATAAATAACTCTATTATCCGGCGCAATCTCGACTTTTTTGTACGATTGCGCCAATAAATAGCTCTATTATCCGGCGCAAACTCGACTTTTTTGTACGATTGCGCCGGATAATAGAGTGCTCTCAGTCTCCTTTTTTTGTGTTGCAGGCATTATCCGCTAAAAAAATTCCAACCTCAGTGGTGTGCGATGGAGAGTGGGCTATGGCCGATGCGCTTCTTATTGGAATATTTCTTCTGCCATTTTTTGCATATTTGTCGATTTATTAATACTTTTTTCAATAAAAGTTAGTATATTTGCAGTTGCAAAATTCATTCTGAGATAGAGTGAAATTTATCAAAAGTTCTAAAAATCAACTGTTTAACAGGTTTTGCCGGGCTCACGGAGGTCGGTGACCCCAAGATTTGCCCAAAACTAACCACAAATAAGGATGAAAATAATACGCAATATAGTTGTAACGGCAGCGCTGGCGCTGGCGGTCGTGTCGTGCAAAACGTCCGACAAAATTGTCTATTTGCAGGATATCGACCCAACGGTAGCAACTGCTGTCGACCCGAAAAATAGTATAACGATACAACCGAAGGACCGCTTGTCGATTATCGTGACGTGTAAGGACCCGGAAATGGCGTCGATATTCAACTTGCCGACGGTCAACTATCAGTATGGCTCGGAGACCGTCAAGGATGGCGGAACACAGCGGCTGATGGGCTATGCCGTCGACGAGCAAGGCTGTATCGACTTTCCCCAACTGGGCAGCATAAAAGTGGCGGGCCTCAACCGTTGGCAACTTCAGGACAAGATTCGCGACGAGTTGATAGCGCGTAAGTTGCTCAACGACATGGTGGTTACCGTTCAGTTTATGAATTTCAAGATTTCCGTGTTGGGCGAAGTGAAGCAGCCGGGGTCGTATCGCATCGAGGGCGACAAGGTGTCGATTCTCGAAGCCATCAGTATGGCGCAAGACTTGACCATCTACGGTCAGCGCGACCAGGTCTACGTGATTCGCGAAGATAACAACCAGCGCACAACCTATAAGGTCGATTTGCGGTCGAAGACGCTTTTCGACTCGCCCGTATACTATTTGAAGCAAAACGACGTTGTATATGTACAACCTAATAAGGTTCGCGCCGGGCAGTCGAACATCAACGAAAACAGCATGAAGTCGGTCACCATCTGGATTTCGATAGCCTCGTTGCTTTCGTCGTTGGGTGTGCTTGTGGCTACCATTATCGACAACAAAAAGAATTAACCTGTTATTAAAATTCGACAATGAAAAACGAAGATATAAAAGAACAATCGGATTCGAAAGTCAAAGAGGCATCGAAAGCCGACATCCAAATGAGCGACGTAATTGCTTGGACTACAACACATAAATTGTTTATTTCGCTCTCGGTGTTTGTCTGCCTGGTTTTGGGCTTTCTCTATGCCAATCGGAGCCAGCAGATATTCCAACGCGAGTCGAGCGTGATGATTCGGTCGGACTCTTACGGCAACTCGCAGATTGGCGAACTTGCCGCGTTCTCCGATTTGAACCTGTTTAACACGGGCATCGACGTCTATAACGAAATCGAGGCATTTCGTTCGCCGATATTGATGGAGCGCATCGTCGAGCGCCTGGGCATCAACACGACTTATACGTCGAAAAACTGGATAGGTCGCGTCACCGATTGGTACGACGAAACGCCGCTTGTTGTCAAGTTTGTCGATCCGATTACATCCTACGATGGCGAGAAGGTTACTTCGTTTTCGTTTTCGCTGTCGTCCGACGACGATAAGACATTCCATGTCAGCGACGTACGTATTAACGACGAACCGTGCCGTTCGACTGCCGATATAAAGGTCGGTGTGGCTTCGAAAACGCCGGTAGGTACGATTGTTGTCGAGCCGACGAAGTTCTATAAGGACAACTTCTCGGGAACGCTTTACGTCGACCATACGACGGTGAAAAATTGCGCCAAGTCGAAGATTAAGAGCCTCGAATCGTCGTTGTCCGACAAGAAGTCGACGGTTATCAACTTCAGCTTTACCGATTCGAACGCAAAGCGCGCCGAAGACATTCTCAACACGTTGCTCGACGTCTACAACGAAGAGTGGATTCGCTATATGAACGAATCGACCGACAACACGTCGAAGTTTATCAACGAGCGCTTGGTGGTTATCGAGGAAGAGCTCGGGCTGGTCGATTCCGACATCGAAAAGTTCAAGAGCAGCAACCGTCTGCTCGACATCGGCACCGAAACCACTCGCGTGTCGGAAGCCTCGGTGAAATATTCCGACGAAGCATTCCGCGTCAACAATCAGTTGTCGATTGCGCGTTTCATTCGCGAATATCTCGTCGACAAAACAAAGACGCTCGACCTGCTTCCCGCCAACTCCGGTATCAACAACGACAATATCGAGCTGCAAATTGCCGAATATAATAAGAAACTCCTTGAACGTCAGCGCCTTGCCGACAGCAGTAGCGACAGCAACCCGCTCGTTGCCGACATGAACAACCAACTGGCAATGATGCGTCAGACCGTTCTTCACTCGGTCGACAACCTCATCAGCACGCTCAAGATTCAAGCGCAGCGCATCAACGACCAAGAAAGCAAAATCGAGGGGCAAATCAGTTCCAATCCGGGCAAAGTTAAGCAATTGCTGTCGATAGAGCGTCAGCAGAAGATTAAGGAAGAACTTTATCTCTACTTGCTGCAGAAGCGCGAAGAAAACGAGCTGACGGCGAGCATCGTTGTCAACAACACCCGTCTGCTCAAGCCGGCGACCGGCGAAACCGCACCGATAGCGCCCAAGAAGGGCTTCATTATGCTCGTTGCTCTTATGCTCGGCGTGGCTATCCCGTTCGGCTATATGTATCTGTCGAGCATCATCGACACTTCGGTGCGTGGACGTAAAGACGTCGAAACCTTGTCGGCACCGATTGTCGGCGAAATTCCTCAAGACGGCAAAAAGAAACTCAACATTCCCGACAAACTTCGTCTGCGCAAACCTAAGGACGAAACCGTGCAAGTGGTTGTGCGTCAGCGAAGCCGTAACGTTATCAACGAAGCCTTCCGCGTGGTTCGTACGAATCTCGACTTTATGCTCAACAACTGCGCCGAGACTCAAGCCATTATGATGACTTCCTACAATCCCGGCAGCGGTAAGACGTTCACCTCGCTCAACATCGCCACGTCGATGGCGCTGAAAGGCAAACGCGTAATGCTCATCGACCTCGACATCCGTAAGGCAACCCTGAGCAAGACCGTCGGCGAGCCGCGAAAGGGCATCACAAACTATCTCAACGGACAAATCGACTACGAGCAAGCCGTTGTGCACAATATGCTGGGCACCGAAGGTCTCGACTTCCTGCCCGTGGGCATTATTCCGCCCAACCCGGCAGAGTTGTTGCTCGACAATCGCTTGGAGGCGCTCATTGCCGAGGTTAAGCAGCACTACGACTACATCTTCATCGATTGTCCGCCGGTGGGCATCGTAGCCGATACGTCAATCATTTCGCGCGTTGCCGACCGCACAATCTTTGTGATTCGCGTCGGCGTGCTCGACCGCCGTGTTTTGCCCGACATCGAGCGCGTCTACAAAGAGCAACAGTATCCCAACATGGCATTGCTCATCAACGGTAGCAAACAAGCCTTGGGTTACGGTTACAGCCGTTATAGTTATGGCTATGGTCGTTATGGTTACGGCTATGGCGGTTATGGATATCACGAGGAGGGCGACGGTAAATAATGTGGCCATTTAGTAGAAAAACAACACTCTGCAAGAGCAATTTGCTCGGCGGAGCAATCGACTGTCACACGCATCTGCTGCCGGGCGTCGACGACGGATTTCGTAAGGCTGACGACAGCCTTGCAGCCCTTGCTCGCATGGAGTCGACGGGTGTGCGCACTGTGTGGCTCACACCGCATATCATGGAAGATATTCCCAACGAGACCGACGACCTGCGTCGAC